>NZ_DBNGVP010000011.1:0-38067 GCF_057119385.1 Archangium sp.
GTCGCGCAGGTCGAAGATGGGGTGGTTGTAGCGCACGGCGTTGAGGTCCTGCTGGGGAAGCATGCCGGCGTGCCGGGCCGACAGTTCGCCGAGGGTGCCGCGCCAGTCGCCGCGCGAGAGCGTGCTGATGCCCGGCTCCCGGGAGAAGGGGCCCGGGGCATGTCTGTCAAAGGCGGGCAGCGCGTGCAGGCTGGAGAGGTAGCCCGACAGCGCCGAGGCCGGCACCGTGGGGATGCAGTGGGTGCACAGTGCCTGCTCGAGCTGGGCGCGGGTGAGCACGTCGCCACAGGCGTCCTCGCGCTGGCCGGGCCCGGCCTGGACGACGGCCAGCGCCGCCCCGTGGGGGACGAGCTGGAAGGCCTCGCCAGAAATGGGCAACGGTGGGCCCTTGCCGGGCCGCCCTGATTTCGGGCCCAGGTGCTTCTTCGGCGGCGGCGTCATGCGCACTCCTCCCGGAGCTTCTCCCGTCTCACGGCCACGGTCGCCGGAGCATAGCCGGACGGTACGGGCCAGGCTTTCCATCCAAGGGGGCCGTCGTCACCCACCCGCTCCCGGCGAGAGCCCAGGGCCCGAGCCTTCCTCCCCCTTCCCAGTGGTAGACGTCTACCACCAAAGGAGTACCTTTCGACACATACGCACACCCGAGTGGTAGACGTCTACCACCCGAGCCCGCACCGCCCCACGAGGCCACGTACAGGTGCAACTCGCCCCCACCCCCGCGAAGGCGGGTTCTGCGAGGGCGTGACGTTCCCGGAGCCGGTGCTCCAGCCCAACCCTCCCCGGGGGCGCACGGTGCTCAGATGATGTCATCGGGCAGGTAGACGCGGTGATCGGCGGGCAGTTGGCCCGAGCCCGCCAGCTTCAAGTACTCCTCGGTGCTGCGCACGGTGGCAATCACCTCGGGCACGCCATTGCGCGTCACCACCACCGCGCCGATGGTCCCCGGTGGCGAATGGAAGATGGCCCAGAACGCCGCCCGCTCCTCGGGCGTCGGCTCCGCGCGGATGCGTTGCACGATCATCATGGCCAATCCGGCGGGCCCCACCGCCATCAGGGCCAGACCCGGCCATCCGATGGGGCCCGAAAGCTTCTGGCGGATGCTCAGGTCGATCCAGAGAATCGAAACAATCGCAAAGGCCACGATCCACGCTCCCGCCCCGCCACGGGCGTGCCGTCCCCGGGACACACGGTCCGCACGGCCGGGGCGGGAGACAAGCGCGGGGCCGGAGCCGGGCCCCTATTCCCCGAGGGGCGGGAGGATGCCCGCCCGCCCGAGCACCGGGCCTAGGGGGCCGGCACCTCGCGGAAGACGGCGAGCGAGCGGCCCGTCAGCTCGAAGGGGCCGGAGGGCACGGGCTCCTCGGGGCCTCGCTGGTCATCCGCGGTGTAGAACTCGATGACCCACCGGGAGCCCTGGGCCGGGGGCGGCACGATGAAGCGGACGGGCTCGTGGTGGGCGTTGAGCAGCACCAGGAGGGCGTCGCCGATGACGCGCTGGCCGCGCTCGTCGGGCGAGGGGATGGCATCCCCCCCCAGGAGGAACGCGAGCGAGCGGGTGAAGGGCTTCTGCCAGTCCTCCTGGCCCATCTCCGTGCCATCCGGGCGGAACCACGCGAGGTCCTTGTACTCCGAGTCCCAGATGTGCTTGCCCTGGAAGAAGCGGCGGCGCTGGAGCACCGGCTGGCGGTGGCGGAACTGGATGAGGCGCGAGGTGAACTCGAGCAGGGCCAGGCGGCGCTCGTCGAGGTTCCAGTCCACCCAGGACAGCTCGTTGTCCTGGCAGTAGGCGTTGTTGTTGCCCTTCTGGGTGCGGCCCATCTCGTCACCGGCGACGATCATCGGCACGCCCTGCGAGAGGAAGAGCGAGGCGAGCAGGTTGCGCTTCTGGCGCTCGCGCAGGGAGACGACGCCCGCGTCCCCGGTCTCGCCCTCCACGCCGCAGTTCCATGCCTGGTTGTCGTCGGCGCCGTCGCGGTTGTGCTCGCCGTTGGCCTCGTTGTGCTTGTGGCTGTAGGTGACGAGGTCGTGCAGGGTGAAGCCGTCGTGGGCGGTGACGAAGTTGATGCTGGCCTGGGGCCGGCGGCGCGCGCCCTGGTAGAGATCCGAGGAGCCGGTGAGCCGGTGGCCCACCTCGCCGGCGAGGTTCTCGTCGCCCTTCCAGTAGCGGCGCAGGGCGTCACGGTACTTGCCGTTCCACTCGCGCCAGGGCGCCTGGAAGCCGCCCACCTGGTAGCCGCCGAGTCCCACGTCCCAGGGCTCGGCGATGAGCTTCACCCGGCTGAGCACGGGGTCCTGGTTGAGGATCTGGAAGATGGGGGCGCTGGGGGAGAACTCGCCCTGGCCCACGCGGCCGAGCACGGTGGCCAGGTCGAAGCGGAACCCGTCCACGTGCATCTCCTCCACCCAGTAGCGCAGGGAGTCCACGATGAGGCGCGCGGCCTGGGGGTTGGAGGCGTTGAGGCTGTTGCCGCAGCCGGTGAAGTCCAGGGAGTAGCGCGCCTCGGGCATGAGCCAGTAGTAGCTGGCGTTGTCCACGCCCTTGAGCGACAGGGTGGGCCCCAGGTGGTTGCCCTCGCACGAGTGGTTGTAGACGACGTCGAGCAGCACCTCGATGCCGGCGGCGTGCAGGGCCTTCACCATGCCCTTGAACTCGTTGACGGCGCCGCCCGGCGTGCGGCGGCTGGCGTAGGAGGCCTCGGGGGCGAAGTAGCACAGGGTGTTGTAGCCCCAGAAGTTGGACAGGCCCTTCTCGCCGAGGAAGGAGTCATCCGCGAAGGCGTGCACCGGCAGCAGCTCCACCGAGGTGACGCCCAGCTTGAGCAGGTGCTCGATGATGGCCGGGTGGCCGAGGGCGGCGTAGGTGCCGCGCTGGTTCTCGGGCACCTTGGGGTGGCGCATGGTGAGGCCCTTGACGTGGGCCTCGTAGATGACCGTCTTGCGCCAGGGCACGTCCGGGCGGCGCTCGTTGCCCCAGTCGAAGGAGTCGCCCACCACCACGCTCTTGGGCACGCCCGCGGCGCTGTCGCGCTCGTCGCGCATCAGATCCTGCTTCTCGTTGCCGAGCGTGTAGCCGAAGACGGGCTGGGACCAGTCCACCTCGCCATGCAGCGCCTTGGCGTACGGGTCCACCAGCAGCTTGTACGGGTTGCAGCGGTGGCCCTTCTGCGGCTCGTAGGGCCCGTGGGCCCGCAGGCCGTAGAGCGTGCCCGGCTCCAGGCCCGGCACGTAGCCGTGCCAGACGTCATCGGTCCTCGACGGCAGCTCGAAGCGCTCCACCTCCTTCGAGGGGTTCCGCGGATCGAAGAGACAGACCTCGACGCGGGTGGCCACCTGCGAGAAGACCGCGAAGTTGACCCCCGTGCCGTCGAACGTCGCGCCCCGTGGGTACGGCTTGCCCGGCCAGACTTCCCTGGTCATACGCGTCGCTATCCTTTCGAACGGAGTGGGTGGAATCTGTGGGTGGAGGTCCCCCTATTCAAGGACTTCACGGTGCGTCCGACCCGGGAGGAGTGGAGCGTCCACCCGCCATACAGATGGAGCGTCCACCAGCCATCAGGAGGTGCGCAGGTGGCTGTAGGCGATCTCGGCCAGCGCGTCGAAGGTGGGCACGATCCAGGAGAGCGAGCGCTTCACGCGGCGCTCCTCGGACCAGGCCATGAAGGTCTCCAGCTGCTCGGGGCTGGGGGAGACGCGCTGGCGCTGGCGCTTGGCCAGGGCGAGCGCGTCCAGCGGGGAGTGCCCGAGCTCCACCAGCACGCACAGGGCCAGCAGCGCGCTGCGGCCGATCCAGTCCAGATTCAACGGCCACGCGTGCGGACCCATCCGTGTGCCCCTCCCCCACCGCTCCAGGCTCGGGCGGCCCCTGTGCGCCGCCCCTGCCCGAAGCCAGGCACCCGGCGGCCGGGGGAAGTGCGCCCCCAGGTACGAGGCCACGCCCGCCCGCCTGCCTGGGGGGCGGAGGTGCGCGAGAACCCGCCGAACCCGACGAGGGCGCCTGACAGCGGCGGCTTTCGAAGAGTGCCTTTCCCTGGAAGCGCTCCGGATGTTAGGAGGTTTTGAGCACAAATTTTCATGAGAACCGTTGGCCCCGCATCCCGGCGCGAGCACCCGAGCGCCCGAGGGATGGCCCTGGTTGGCGCAGCCTGCGCCCTCCTGTTGGCCGTCGTGGCCGGCGTGTGTGCTCTGGACGCCCGGGGCGCCGGGCACACGGAGGCCCGGCGGGTCTCCACGGTCCGGGAGCCGAAGAAGCACGGGCGCTCGCTCTCGGCCCATCTGCCCGGGCGGCATCAGAATCTGCTCGGCGTCCACGTGTCGCCGGTGCAGGGCCAGCTGGAGCTGCCGCGTCCCACCAGCAAGCCGCCCCCGCTGCACCCGCGAGCGGATGCGCGCCCCGGCCCGGCGATCCGGCCGGAAGCCCTGCTCGCGGAGCGCACGAGACGGCAGTTGTCGTGCGTGCTGCCCACGCGTCACGGCCGCATCGCGGATCGCCCCATCGTCGCCAACTGTCCCGCGCGAGGACCTCCGCGGACCGCCTGACGTTCCGGTCCCGGAGTTCCACTTCTTCCAACGCGCGCCAGGGCCCCTGGTGCGTGTGAGGCATTCCCTTTGCGCAACGAACAGAACGAAACGACGACGTCTCCAGTCTCCACCAACGAAGGCCACGCCCACTGGCAGGTGGGACGGCTCATCCTCGCGGTGGCCGTCTGCCTGCTCATCATCGGCGCCGCCATCGCCTTCGAGCGGTTCGGCTGACGGAAGGGCGGGCGCACCGGCCCCTCGGCCGTTCCGGGGCCGGTGCGCTCCTCCGAGGCCCTCCGCTTCCCTTCCCTCCCTCGATTTCCAGCAGGTGATTCAGCGATGCACGGTGCTCACGACTTCCTCAAGGCCCTGGCGATGGTCCTCTGCGTCGCGGCGGTGACGTCCATCATCTTCCAGCGGCTGCGCCAACCCGTGGTGCTCGGCTACATCATCGCGGGGCTCATCATCGGCCCCCACGTCCCCATTCCGCTCGTGGCCGACGCGGGCATCGTCCAGACGCTGTCGGAGCTGGGCGTCATCCTCCTCATGTTCTCGCTCGGGCTGGAGTTCAGCCTGCGCAAGCTGTTCCAGGTGGGCCCCACGGCGGGCATCACGGCCGTCATCCAATGCAGCCTGATGATCTGGCTCGGCTTCGTGGTGGGCCGGGCCTTCGGCTGGACGACGCTCGAGAGCATCTTCGTCGGCGCCATCATCGCCATCTCCAGCACGACCATCATCGCCAAGGCGTTCGACGAGCAGGGCATCAAGGGCAAGCTGCGGGAGATCGTCGTCGGGGTGCTCATCGTGGAGGATCTCATCGCCATCCTGCTGATGGCGACGCTCACGGCGGTGTCCAGCGGCGCGGGCCTGTCGGCGGGGCAGCTGGCGCTGACCATCGGCCGGCTGGGGCTGTTCCTGGTGGGGCTGGTGGTGGTGGGGCTGCTGGTGATTCCACGTGTGGTGCGGGCCGTGCACAAGCTCGAGCGGCCGGAGACGCTGCTGGTGACGAGCGTGGGCATCTGCTTCGCCGTGGCGCTGCTGGCGCAGGAGTTCGGCTACTCGGTGGCGCTGGGCGCGTTCCTCGCGGGCTCGCTGGTGGCGGAGTCCGGCAAGGAGAAGGACGTCGAGCACCTGGTGCAGCCCGTGCGAGACGTGTTCGCCGCCATCTTCTTCGTGTCGGTGGGCATGCTCATCGACCCCGCGCTCGTGGCGCAGCACTGGGTGGCGGTGGCCGTGCTGACGGGGGTGGTCATCGTGGGCAAGCTGGTGGGCGTGTCGCTGGGCGTGTTCCTCACGGGGAATGGGACGCGCACGGCGGTGCAGTCCGGCCTGAGCCTGGCGCAGATTGGCGAGTTCTCCTTCATCATCGCGGGCCTGGGGCTGTCGCTGAACGCCACGGGCGCGTTCCTCTATCCGGTGGCGGTGGCCGTCTCGGCGATCACCACGCTCACCACGCCCTTCCTCATCCGGGCCTCGGGTCCGGTGGCCAACTTCGTGGACCGCAAGCTGCCCAAACCGCTCCAGACGTTCGCCGCGCTCTATGGGAGCTGGGTGGAGGGCCTGCGCGCCGCGCCGCCGCAGAAGACCACCGGCGCGAGGATCCGCCGCATGGTGCGCCTGATGGTGATCGACGCGGCCCTGCTCGCCGCGCTCGTCATCGGGACGTCGGTGTTCCTCGAGCGGCTCACCACGACGGTCGAGAGCCGAGGTGGACTGGGGGCGTCGGTGGCGCGCCTGCTCGTCATCGGGCTGGCCTCGGCGCTGGCGGTGCCGTTCCTCGTGGGCATCGTCCGGATGGCGCGGGGAATGGGCGTGCTGCTCGCGGACCTGGCCCTGCCTCCCGGAGAGGGCAAGCTGGATCGGGCCGCCGCGCCCCGGCGCGCGCTGGTGGTGACGCTCCAGCTGGCGAGCCTGCTCAGCGTGGGCATACCGCTCGTCGCGCTGACGCAGCCCTTCATCCCCGGCTTCCAGGGCGCGGCCGTGCTGCTCGTGCAGCTCGTGGTGATGGCCGTGGGATTCTGGCGCAGCGCCACCCATCTGCAGGGGCACGTGCGCGCGGGCTCGCAGGTCATCGTCTCGGCGCTCGCGGCCCAGACGCATGTGGGGAACGAGGAGAAGCAGGAGGAGCAGCTGAAGACACTCCATGCCATCCTGCCCGGGCTCGGCGAGCCGACACCGGTGCGGCTCGAGGCCTCCAGTCCGGCGGTGGGGCGGAGCCTCGCGCAGTTGAATCTGCGGGGAATGACGGGGGCCACGGTGCTGGCCATCCAGCGGGGCGAGGGCGGAGCGGTCGTGCCCACCGCGCAGGAGGTGCTGCGGGAGGGGGATGTGCTCGCGCTGGCCGGTACCCACGAGGCCATCGACGCGGCCCGGGCGGTGCTCGAGACGCCCCGGAGTCCGGAGGCCGTGGCGCCCTGAGTCTCTTCAGGAAATGTGACCGCTATCCCCTCTCCCCTCGGGAGAGGGGAAATTGGGCTCGGTATCAGCGCGGTGCCCAGGGGCACACCGTCGCGGACCTCAATCCGCGGGCGTGCCGGCATCGGGGCGTGCGGGCCGCTGCACGGTGACGCGGTCCTCCAGCGGCACACGGCCCACCGACTGGCGGAACAGCTCCCACAATGCCTTCCGGTGCCCCTCCGGCGTCGTGGAGCCCTCCAGCACCAACCCCGCCCCCCGGTAGCTCACGCCGAGGCCCAGGCCCTTCAACACCGGCGTCAGCGAGGTGAGCTGCTCCTGGAGCAGGGGCAGCTCGAAGGTCAGCTCCAGCTCTCGCGCCAGGTACGCGTCCGTCTTCAGCAGCGCGCGCAGCGCCTCACGGCAGCGTGAGTCCTTCACCCCGGCCGTCAGGCCCCGCTCGGCCCCCTGGGCCACCTGGAGTCCCGGGCAGGCCTTGCGCGCCGCGGCCACCAGGGGCTCGGTGGCGGGCAGGGGCTCGGGGGGCGAGCCCACCACCAGCCGCCACACGGCGAACTTCCCCTCGGCGTACAGCAGCAGCAACGTGCGCCCGGGCTTGAGCCCCGTGAGCAGCAGCTCGTTGCTGCCCTCGAGCACCTCGGCGGTGGCGATGGACGGGTCCTCCACCTCCACGAAGTCCACGACGCTCAGCTTGTGGAAGCGCTCCTTGCCCGGCTCCAGCGCCATCACCAGGTCCACCGGCCAGGCCGAGGCCCGGAGCGGCGCCAGCAGGAGGGCGGCCAGGAAGGCGAGCAATGGAAGGGCCCTGCGGCTCACTGGTGGACGCATGCGCACCCCGGTCCTCTCGGAAAGTGTGCGTCTGCTCTTACCACGGGGTATGTAGGGAGGTCCTATGCCTCCCTGGGTCCTTTGGACCGCCTGCCTGGCCCTCATCCTCCTCCGGGGCTTCGTCGCCGCCGCCGAGTCCGCCCTCTATGGCACCTCCGACCTGCGTGCCCAGGAGCTGGCGAAGTCCACTCCGAAAGCCGGTGGCCGGGTGCTCCGCCACAAGACCGAGCGCGAGGCGACCGCCACGGCCCTGCGCATGGGCAGCGTGCTGTGCGGCTTCCTCGCCGCCGCCATCGGCTCCTTCGTGCCCCCGCAGTTGCTCAACTTCAGCCGGTGGGGCAATGCCGCGTGGCTGGACGTGGCCACGGTGCTCGCGGGCGCCCTGCTGGTGGGTGTGCTCGCCGCCCTCATCGAGGTGACGATGCGCGGCCTGGCCAACGCCGGCCCCGAGCGCTGGGCGCTGCGCCTGTCCTGGCTCGTCTCGGTGCTCGTCTTCCTCTTCTTCCCGCCCATGCGGCTGCTCATGGTGCCCATCAACCTGGTGGCCCGCGGCTTCGGCCGCATCCTGCGCTTCGAGCCCCCGCCTCCGCCCCTCGAGGAGCTGGAGAAGCTGCTCGCCGCCCAGGCCGCCAAGGAGGAGGTGGACCAGAGCGCTCCCCAGCTCATCCGCTCCATCTTCGAGCTGTCCGACAAGCGCTGCCGGGACGTGATGGTGCCTCGCACCGAGGTGGTGTGCGTGGACATCTCCACCCCGCCCGAGCAGGTGTTGCGCCTGCTGGCCGAGGAGAACCACTCGCGCATCCCCGTCTACCGGGATGACGTGGACCACATCCTCGGCGTGCTGCACGCGAGAGATCTGATTCCGCTGCTCCAGCACCCCGAGTTGATCGTCCTGCAGGACATCATCCGTCCGGCGCACTTCGTGCCGTGGCTCAAGCCGATTGGAGATCTGCTGCGCGAGATGCAGCGCAAGAAGATCCACATGGCCATCGTGGTGGACGAGTACGGCGGCTTCATGGGGATCGTCACGTTGGAGGACATCCTCCGGGAGATCGTCGGCGACATCGGCGACGAGTTCGAGGTGGAGGAGAAGCAGGTGGAGAAGCAGCAGGACGGGAGCTTCCTGGTGGACGCCGCGCTGGAGGTGGAGCAGTTCACCCAGGCCTTCGGCTTCTCGCTGCCGGACGGGGACTTCGACACGCTGGGCGGCTTCCTGTCGTCCATGGCGGGGCACCTGCCGGACGTGGGCGAGCGCTTCACCTACAACGGCTGGGCCTTCACGGTGCACGCCAAGGAAGGGGCGCGCATCGACCGGGTGCGGATGACGAAGCTCAAGACGCCCAGCAAGGAGCCCGCGCCGCCCAAGGACGCCACGGGCAAGGACGGCGCGAGCCAGGAGGCCAAGGCCTGAGCCTCACTCCAGCCAAGGCCATCGCGCTCTTTCTGTTCTTCATCAGCGCGTCAGCTGCCTTCGCGGCTCAACCGGATGTCGTGGTGGAGGGCACACAAGACATCTGGCACGTCGGGCAGCGCCTGTTCGTGTTGGAGGATGAGTCCCAGGCATTGACCATCGAGGATGTGTCTCGGCCCGAGCTCGCCCATCGCTTCATCCGCTCGTCCATGGACCCGCCCACCCATGGCTTCTCGCGCAGCGCCTACTGGGTGCGCTTCTCCTATCTCGAAAAGAATCTGGCGCCAGAACGGAGCTGGCTCCTGGCCGTGATGAACGCGTCCCTGGAGCAGGTAGACGTCTATTTCCAGCGGCCAGACGGGTCCTTTGATGTCCGGCGGGGTGGGGCACGGGTTCCATGGGCCATGCGGGAGGTTGCCCACCGGTTTCATGCCTTCCACCTGCCCGAGGCCCACACTGAACCGGTCACCGTCTACATCCGCGTTCAAACCTCGTCCCTCATGACCCTGCCCGTGGAGATCCTGACGGGCGACAAGCTGACGCGAGTCGCCGCGTCTCTCCTGGTTCCCTGGTGGATCTACGCCGGCATCCTGGCCAGCATGGTGCTGTTCAACACGGTCTTGTATGTCTTTCTGAGGGACCGGGCCTACCTCTACTACGTCCTCTATATCGTTTTCTTCGGCCATTTCATCCTGCTGAGATTCTCGGGGATCGGCCATGAATACCTTCCCGACGCGGGTCCCTGGCTGGTGCGGATCCCTCAGTCCCTCGCGCATCTGGGGGGGCTGTGCGTCGTGCTGTTCGCGCGCTCGTTCTTGCATACCTCCAGAACGGTGCCCGGGCTGGATCGGCTCCTGCGCGCATGGCTCGCGGTCTGCGGCATCTCCACGGTGCTTGCCGCCTTCATCCCGGTTCGAGTGTCACTCCTCATCGGGAACACCCTGGCGCTGGTGTCCGGGCCGTTGCTGCTCGGGGTGTCCATTGCCGTTTGGAGGCGTGGCTTCGGGCCAGCGCGCTTCTTCCTCGCGGGCTGGAGCTCGCTCTGCCTGGCCGTCGTTCTCGTTCCCCTCTCCAATCAGGGGTGGCTGCCCACCAACATCGTGACCCGGCACCTCGTCATGGTGGGCTCGGCACTGGAAATGATTCTGTTCGCGCTCGCGCTGGCGAATCGGATCAACGAGGCCAAGAAAGAGAGCGAGGCCGCCAGGCGCCAGGCGCTCGAGGGGGAGATCCACCGGTTGCGGAACATCGAGCTGCGGCAGGCCAATGAGGAGATTCTCCGCAAGCAAGAGCAGCTCGTTCAGGCGGAGAAGCTCGCGTCCATGGGGCAGCTCGCGGCGGGAGTCGCGCATGAAATCAAGAACCCGCTCAACTTCGTCAACAACTTCTCGCTCTCGCTGGTGGAGATGACGGATGAGTTGTTGCAGGAGTTCAAGAGCCTGCCAGCGGACAAGCAGGCGGACCTGGCGATGCTCGCCAACGACTGCAGACAGACAGCCCAGAAGATCGCCGAGCATGGGAAACGCGCGGATGGAATCGTGCGCAGCATGCTGGAGCACGCGACCGTGCGGCCAGGAGTGAGGAGCCGGGTCGACCTCAACCGGTTCATCGAGGAGCACATCGGACTCCTCCTCCAGGACGCAAAGGGCCAGCGGCTCGGCGTCCCTGTCTCGGTCGAGAGGGCGCTCGAGCCGGGACTCCCCCCGGTCGAGATCATCCCTCAGGAGCTGGGGCGCGCACTGCTCAACCTTCTGAGCAACGCCTTGCATGCCGTCAGCGAGCAGCACAAGAAAGGGCTCGGCGGCTATGCTCCGGCCGTTTGCGTTTCCACCCTCCGCCAGGAGGACCGTGTGGAGATTCGCATCCAGGACAACGGGACGGGGATTCCGGCAGCGGTTCGCGAGAGGATATTCGAGCCGTTCTTCACGACGAAGCGGCCTGGGGAAGGGCTCGGGCTGGGGCTGTCGCTCAGCCATGGCATCATCACCAAACGGCACGAGGGGACACTGGAGTTCGATAGCACCGAGAATGATGGAACGACCTTCATCATTACCTTGCCATTCAACGCGCGAGTGCGCCCCTGAGCGGTAGGGCTCAGCGCCCCTGGCCTCACTCCGGCCGGGGCATGCCAGGCCGGAGCTGGAGCCGCAGGGAGCGCTCGGCGCGGAAGGGCAGCAGGCGCACCGTCTCGCCGAAGGTCAGCGCCACCCCGCCGCCCACCTCCACCCGCCACGTGCGAGGAGGCTCGCCCTCCGCGGGCGCGGACCGCAGCGGGAAGGACACCGTGAGGGTGCGCCGCGCGTCCGCGGCCAGCGGCAGGCCCGTCAACCCGCGCGTGCCCACCGCGTAGCGCTGCCCGTTGAGCAGCAGCTCGAAGTCCACCCCCGTCACCTGCGCGTCCCAGAAGGTGGGGTTCTCCACGTCCAGGCGCAGGGTGAGCTCTCCGATGCCCTCCGGCGTGAAGGCGAGCCCCACCTCCTCCACCCGTACCGCCTTGTCCAGCGCGTGCGGCCGCAGCGTCACCCCGGCGCACCCGGCCAGCCACGGCAGCACCCACAGGAGGAGCGCGAGCCGGCGCATCAGCCCCCCAGGAGGGGCTTGAGCGCCTCCACCGAGAGCGGCCACCCGGCGCGGCGGGCCAGCACCTCCAGGGCGCGGATGAACTCCGTGGCCGATTGGAAGCGGCGCGCCTTGTCCGCGAAGAGCGCCTTGCGCGCCACCTGCACCGCGTAGTCCGGCAGCTCCGGCGCGACCGAGGACAGCAGCGGCGCCCGCGCGTCCCGCACCTTGTGCATCATCTCCGCCTCGCCGTCCGCGACGTGCAGGCGCCGGTTGGCCAGCAGCTCCCAGAAGATGACGCCCACCGAGTACAAGTCGCTGCGCGCATCCACCGTCTGGCCCAGCACCTGCTCCGGGCTCATGTACGGCAGCGTGCCGCGCAGCGCGCCCGTGTCCCCGCGCGTCACGCCCTCCACGTCCGCCACGCCGAAGTCGGTGAGCTTCACGTCCCCCGCCACGCTCAGCAGGATGTTGGCCGGGTTCACGTCGCGGTGGACGATGCTGCCCCCCGCCGCCCCGCCCTCGCCCAGCTTCGCGCGGTGGATGTAGTCCAGCGCCTTGAGCGTGCTCCAGCAGATGTAGCAGGCGGCCTCGGGCGGCATCGCCGTCCGCGCCTTCATCAACAGCTCCTGCATGAAGCCGAGCGTCCGGCCCGACACCAGCTCCTGCACCATCAGGTAGTCCGGCCCCGCCTTGAAGAGGCGGAAGGTGCGGACGATGTTGGGATGGCGCAGCCGCACGGTGAGCTTCGCCTCGTCGACGAAGGCCTTCACGTAGGCGCCATCGTTGCGGTACGTGGGCAACAGGCGCTTGAGCACCACGTCCTCCGGCTCGCCCGGAGAGCGCTGCGTGGTGGGCTTCGCCCGTGCCTGGTACACCTCGGCCATCCCGCCAACCGCCAGTCGGCCGACGACCTCATACCCACCCAGGTCAGGTGCTTGCTGCGACACGTCCCCAGCCTACCCCTCTTTGTGTTGAACACCCACTATTGCGTCAGCAGGGACGTAAATAGCCGCTCGTACTTGCGCGCCGACGCCGCCCAGGAGAAGTCCCGGCCCATGCCCCGGCGCCGGAAGCCCAGCAGCCGCTCCGGCTCGGCGTAGAGGGCCTGGGCCCGCCGCAGGGCCGCCAGGAGCGCCGCCGGGTGGAAGGCCTCGAAGAGGAGGCCATCCCCGTCCATGCTCCCATCCACCGTGTCCACCAGGCCGCCCGTGGCCCGGACGATGGGCACCGTCCCGTAGCGCAGCGAGTACATCTGGTTGAGCCCGCACGGCTCGTAGCGGCTGGGCATGATGAAGAAGTCCGCCCCCGCCTCCACCAGGTGGCTCAGCCCCTGGTCGAAGCCGATGAACGTCCCCACCTGCCCGGGGAAGTGGTGCTGGAGGGTGCGCAGCCCGTCCTCGTACCGGCCCTCGCCGCTGCCCACCGCCACGAAGCGGATGTCCGCCTGGAGCGCCTGGGGCATCACCTCCAGCAGCAGATCCACCCCCTTCTGCCACGCCAGCCGCGACACGATGCCGAACACCGGCGCCCGCGTCTCCGGCTCCAGCCCGAAGCGGCTCAGCAGCGCGCGCCGGCACGCGGCCTTGCCCGTGAGGTCGTCCGCCCCGTAGCGCTCCGGGAGGTACGGGTCCGTCTCCGGGTTCCACTCGTGCACGTCGATGCCATTGAGGATGCCGCTGAGCACCCCCTGGCGCTTGCGCAGCAGCCCGTCCAGGTTGGCGCCCCCCTCCGGCTGCTGAATCTCCCGGGCGTAGGTGGGCGAGACGGTGGTGAGGGCGTCGGAGAACTGGAGGGCGCCCTTGAGGAAGTTGACGGTGTCGTAGAACTCGAGCCCGTGCTCGGAGGTGAAGAGCTCCCAGGGCAGCCCCAGGTCGCCCATGATCTCCTTACCGAACTGGCCCTGGTAGGCGAGGTTGTGGATGGTGAGGACGCTCCGGGCCCGCCCCAGGGCCGTGGCCTGGTAGGCGCGCCGGAGGGCCACCGCCGTCAACCCCGTCTGCCAGTCGTTGAGGTGGACGATGTCCGGGGTGAAGCCCAGGCGCTGGGCGGCCTGGAGCGCGCCGATGGACAGATAGGCGTAGCGGCGGTGGTTGTCGCCGAACTCGCCCCACATGTCCCCGTAGATGCCGCCCCGGTTGTAGAAGTGCTCGTTCTCCAGGAAGAGCAGCTCCAGGTTGGGCGAGGGGCGCAGGGAGAGGATGGGCCCGCGCTCGACGCCGAAGGGGAAGCGCAGCTCCAGGTGGTGGCCGGTGGGGGTGAGACGCTCCCTCGGGATAGACCCGTAGCGAGGAGAGACGACCTTCACCTCGTGGCCGAGCGCCGCCAGCTCCGCGGGCAGCGCCCCCGCCACGTCCCCGAGTCCGCCCGTCTTGGAGTAGGGGGCGACTTCGGAGGCCACGTAGAGAATCTTCATGGAATGAGACGATGCCGTGTGTGACGCGCGAGTCAACCCCAACACGCGGCTCGCACTCCGGGAGCGGGTTGGTATGGTGGGGGGCGTGGAACATCCCCTGGATCCGTTCGAACGTTTCGCGGCCCTCTTCGAGGAGGCCAAGCGCGTCATTCCCGTGGACCCCAACGCCATGACGGTGGCGTCGGTGGGGCCCGACGGCAGGCCGTCCACGCGCGTGGTGCTGCTCAAGGACTTCGACGCGCGGGGCTTCGTCTTCTACACGAACCTGGAGAGCCGCAAGGGGCGGGAGCTGTTGGGCCACCCCTGGGCGGCCCTGAGCTTCTTCTGGCAGCCGCTGGAGCGGCAGGTCCGGATAGAGGGGCGCGTGGAGCGGGTGTCGGACGCGGAGGCGGATGCGTACTTCCAGAGCCGGCCCCGCGGGAGCCAGGTGGGCGCGTGGGCCAGCCTGCAGAGCCAGACACTGCCCTCGCGCGAGGTGCTGGAGGCCCGGGTGGAGGAGCTGACCCGCGAGTACGAGGGCCAGACGGTGCCCCGGCCGCCGCACTGGTCGGGCCTGCGGGTGGTGCCCGACCGCATCGAGTTCTGGCACGCGCGGCCGAGCCGGCTGCACGACCGGCTCGTCTACCTGCGCGAGGGCAACGGCTGGAGGACGGAAGTCCTCTACCCGTGAGCTACCAGGGGAGCTCCTGCCCCTGGTAGCTGAAGAACCGGCCGCCATCCTCCGCCTTGAGCCGGTCGATGACGTTGAGCATCCCGCGCACGGACTCCTCGGGGCGCAGCGGCGCCTGGGGGCCACCCATGTCCGTCTGCACCCAGCCGGGGTGCATGGAGATGGTGACGAAGCCCTCGCCATGCAGGTCCACGTGCATGTTGCGCATGGCCATGTTCAGCGCGGCCTTGGAGATGCGGTAGCCGTAGGAGCCGCCCATCCCGTTGTCGCCGATGGAGCCCATCTGCGAGGTGATGTGGATGATGCGCCGCGCCGAGCCGCGCCGCAGGGCCGGCAGCAGGGCCGCGGTGAGCCGCAGGGGCCCCAGCGTGTTGACGGCGAAGGTGCTCGCCATCGACTCGTAATCCAGCTCGGTCAGCGCCCCATCCTTCCCGTAGACGCCCGCGTTGTTGATGAGCACGTCCAGCGGCTGGCCCTGCCCCACCGCGGCGGCGAAGGCGTCCACGCTCTTCGGCTCGGAGATGTCCAGCGCGTGCAGCCGCAGCCGGCCCTCCGCACCCCGGACGAGCTCCTGGAGCTGCCGGGCCTCGGAGGGAGTACGGACCCCCGCCTCGAGGGTGTCTCCACGGTTGAGAAGCTGACGAACGAACTCGAGGCCCAGGCCTCGGCTGGCACCGGTAATGGCGTAGCGCATGGCGTCCATTAAATGCCCGCTCGCCCCCGAAAAGACATGCTGCCCCGCGGTACTTGACCCGGCATGGACCGCCGGTGGAAATCCGGGTTGCACCGGGAGTGGAACCGAGCATGAGCGTCGTCATCATTGGAGGCGGAATCAGTGGGTTGGCCCTGGCCCATGGGCTGCGCTCGCGGGGAGCCGGGGTGACCCTGCTGGAGGCGGGCCCGAGGCTCGGGGGCTACATCCAGTCGCGCAGCCGGGACGGGTTCATCACCGAGGCGGGTCCCAACAGCTTCGTGGACCGCGAGCCCACGCTGCGCACGCTGGCGGCCAGCCTGGGCATCGAGGGGCGCATCCGCACGGCGGACCCCGCGGCGAAACGGCGCTACGTCTACAGCCGGGGCAGGCTCCGCGAGGTGCCCCAGTCCCCGCCGGCCCTGCTGAAGTCGGACGTGGTGCCCTGGGGTGCGAAGCTGCGGATGATGGGCGAGCTCTTCACCCGGCGCGCACCGGACGGCGAGGAGTCGCTGGCGGACTTCGGGCGGCGCCACGTGGGACGCACGGCCACGGCGGTGCTGGTGGACGCCATGCAGACGGGCATCTACGCGGGCGACGTGGAGGCGCTGAGCGTGGGCGCCATCTTCCCCAAGGTGGTGGAGCTGGAGAAGAAGCACCGCAGCCTCGTGCTGGGCATGGTGCGCGCCCAGAAGGAGGCGCGGAAGGCCCTGCCCCCCGGTGAGGGCGCGCCGAAGCCCTCGGGCCAGGTGGCCTCGTTCGACGGCGGCCTGCAGGTGCTGGTGGACGCCCTGGCCCAGGCGCTCGGGCCGGTGGCGCGCACCGGGACGAAGCTGGTGGGGCTGCGACGCGAGGGCAACGGCTGGCGGCTCGCGGTGGAGGAGCACGGACAGCAGGCGGAGCTGGCCGCGGACAAGGTGGTGCTGACGGTGCCGGCGTACGTGGCGGCGGAGCTGCTGCGGCCGCTGGACGAGAAGCTCGCGGCGCGGGTTGCGGGCATCGCCTACGCGCCCGTGGCCGTGGTGCACCTGGGCTACGCGCCGGGCACCGTGCCGCCGCAGGACGGCTTCGGCTTCCTGGTGCCCACGGTGGAGCGGCGGCGGGTGCTGGGCGTCATCCATGCCTCGGCCACCTTCCCCTGGCGCGCCGAGGGCGGCCGCGTCCTCTACACCTGCATGGTGGGCGGGGCGAAGCGGCCGGACCTGGTGGAGATGGATGCCGCGGCGCTGGTGACGCTGGCGCGCGAGGAGTTGCGGGAGCTGGCCGGCGTCTCGGCCGAGCCCGTCTTCACCGAGGTCTTCCACTGGAAGCGGGGCATCCCCCAGTACAACGTGGGCCACCTGGCGCGGATGGCCGCCATCGACGAGGGCCTGGCCCGCCTGCCCGGGCTGTCCCTCACCGGCAACGCCTACAAGGGCGTGGGCCTCACCGACTGCGTCCGCAACGCCGACGCCCTGGCGGAGACGCTCGCGCGCTGAGGCGGGCCGGGAGACCGTTCACCCCCGGCTTTCGACCGCTCGGCTGGCCGGCCGCCCATGTCAGAGGGAAACGAGACACTGTGGGGATGACCCCCCACAGCCCGGAGCGCACCATGGCCCCCACCAGCCGTGCCCTGCTCGTCCCCCTGGCCGTCCTCCTCTTCCCCCTCGTCCTGCTCGGAGCCCTGGCGCTGGGCACCGCCGGGGCGAGGGAAACCCCCACGTGAGCCCCACCGCCTGGGCCTGGGCCGGGTGGTATGCTCACACCCGGTCCGCCATGAACGAAGGCTCCATCGTCCGCGCCACCCTCAAGGCGCTCTTCGTGCCCAGGCGGCTGCTCCCCATCGTCCTCATCAGCCTGCCGCTGGTGGCCGCCCAGGTCCGCTTCAGCCCGTATGAGCCCATGGCGGCGCCCCTGGGCGTGCTGCTGTGTGCCCTCTGCGTGGCCGTGGCGCCGGTGTCCTACCGCGTCCTCTTCCCCGAGGGCCTCGACTTCAGCCACGGCGGTATCCGCTTGCTGCTCTACGCCACCGTGGGCGTGGGCGTCGTGCTGTCCGTGGGCGCCGTGGTGCCCAAGGTGCTGGACATGGGGCCCACCTTCCTCACGGACCGCTACAGCCTCGCCGTCTGCGCGGCCCTCTTCCTGGTGGGGGGCTGGGGCCTGGGCCGGGACATCGGCTTCGAGGAGAGCCTCGCCCTGGAGCGCGCCCGCGCCGCCCGGCTCGAGGTGGAGGCCGAGCAGGCCCAGTTGCTCGCGCTGCGCAGCCACCTGGATCCGCACTTCCTCTTCAACACGCTCAACGCCATCGCCGAGTGGTGCCAGACGGACGGTGCGGTGGCCGAGGCCGCCGTGCTGCGGCTCTCCGCCATGCTGCGCAGCGTGCTGGCCGGGGTGCGCGCCGCCACCTGGCCCCTGGAGCGCGAGCTGGAGCTGGTGCGCACCCTCTTCAACCTGCACCTGCTGCGCGACCCGGACCTCTTCCAGCTCTCCGTCGAGGTGGACCCTGGCCTGGAAGCCTTTCCCGTGCCGCCGCTCGTCCTGCTGCCGCTGGCGGAGAACGCGGTGAAGCACGGGCCCGCCGCCGGCCACCGGGGACTCATCTCCCTGAGCGTCCAGGCCCGGGGAGACGCGCTCGTCTTCACGCTGGAGAACCCCGGCGCCTCCAAGGGGCCGCGCGAGGGCAGCAGCGGCCTGCCCACCGTGGAGCGCCGGCTCGCCCTCGCCTACGAGGGGCGCGCCAGCCTCTCGCTCACCACCGGGGACGCGCGCACCCGCATCACCGTCACCCTGCCCCGCTCCGGCCCCGTCCCCGGCGTCGTCACCTGAGCCCGCCCAGGACGAGCAGCGTAGAATGGAGGGGCGATGGACACGAGAGACGCGCTGTTACACCGCGTCACGCGGGCCACACCGGACGCGTTCACCCATGGGCAGAACCAGGAGGACATCCTGCTGGGCCTCTCGGAGCTCTACGGCCCCGCCGTGGCCGAGGAGGTCCGAAGCCTCATCCCGGCCCTCGTGGGCCCGGGCTCCTTCAACTACCGCGTCGCGGACATGCTGAGGCTCTGCGACGTGGCGGCGCTCACCGCGGAAACACGGACGGGATGCCCCTATGGGGAGGCCCTCGAGCAGCTCGCGGGCTTCAGCATCCGCAGATTCCTCGACTCCCCGTTGGGCAAGGGGATGTGGATGATGGTGCCCCGGGACATGCACGAGATCCTGAAATGGTCCCTGGCCTCCATCCGCGCGGCGATGACGTACGGCCAGCGCAGGTACGAACAGCTCGGACCGGGCGCCGCCCGCATCGTCTTCCAGGGCGAGCTGATGGGACCGGCGTGGACGCGCGGTGTCTTCGTGAGCGGCGCCCAACGGCTGTCGCGTCAACCGCTCTCGGTGTCCGTCGAGAACCTGGCCGAGCCGGGCATGGACTTCGCCCTGCGCTTCACCTGGTAGCGGAGCATCCGGTAGGTTGCCGCCATGGCGGTGAATGTCGTGGCGTGGGCGGACCCGGTCCGTCGCTCCGAGCCGGCCCGGCTGCGCTCCTGGTACCTCGCGTGTCCCTCCGAAGCCCTCCGGCCCGGACAGGTGAGGGGCTGGAGCCTCGGCGGACGGGAGCTCGTGCTCTTTCGAGGCCAGAGCGGACGCGTCCAGGCCCTCTCCGCCCACTGCGCCCACATGGGGGCCCACCTCGCGCACGGCACCGTCGTCGGCGAGCACCTGCGCTGCCCGCTGCACCACTGGCGGTTCGACGGCAGTGGCATCTGCCGCGCGGCGCCGGGACGTCCTGACACCACGGGCAAGCCGGGACAGCGGGCCTTCCCGGTGGTGGAGCGCTACGGCGCCATCCTCGTGTTCAACGGCCCGGTGAGCCTCTTTCCCCCGCCCGAGGTGGGCAGCCCCGAGCTGCGCTGGCGCACCGGCCCGCCCGTGACCGTCGGGTGCTCGTGGCTGCCCATCGCGGCGAACTCCTTCGACATCGAGCACCTGCGCACCGTGCACCACCGCGAGCTGAGGGACGCGCCCACCGTGGAGCGCCTGGACCCGTTCACGCTCCGGCTGCGCTACACGTCCCGCGTCATCGGCACGGGGCTCAGCGACCGGTTGATGAAGGCGCTGTCGCGCGACCACATCCGCGTCACCATCACCCTCCATGGCGGAACGCTCCTCTCCGTGGAGAGCGACCTCGGCCGCACCCGCAGCGCCCTGCTCGCCGGGTTCCGCCCCCACCCCGAGGGCACATCGGTGTGGATGTCCTTCGCCGCGCCTCCGGGCCGGGTACCGGGGCTCGACCGGCTGCGCCTCGCCGTGTCGCGGTGGCTCTTCACCTCGTTCCTGCGGCGCGACCTCTCCGTGCTCGACGGGATGCGCTTCAACCCCGGCGCCGCCGTGGCCGACCCCGTGCTGCGCCACCTGCTCGACTTCGCCGCCCAGCTCCCGGAGGACACCGATGACGAGCGCGGGTGACGACGCCCCCATTCCGGCCACGCTCAACACCGTGCTGCTCGCCGCCGCCCTGGCCACCTGCGCCGGGTGCCTCTGGCTCGCCTCGCACGCGGAGCCGCTCGCCGCGCGGCTGCTGGCCGCCGTTGCGTTCTCCTATGTGAACAACACCGTCTTCTCGCTGCTCCACGAGGCGACGCACGGCGTGCTCCACTCCTCCCGGCGCGCCAATGACTGGCTGGGGCGGCTCGCGGCGGCCTTCTTTCCCACCTCGTACACGCTGCAGCGCACCTTCCACCTCACCCACCACCGCAACAACCGCACCGAGCTGGAGCAGTTCGACTACCTGCGCCCCGGGGACAACCGCTTCCTCAAGCACGCGCAGTGGTACTCCATCCTCACCGGGCTCTACTGGGCCTTCGTGCCGGTGGGCTGCCTCGCCTTCGCCCTCTTCCCCGGCCTGCTGCAACGGCTCCGGGGCCCGGGCACCCGCTACGGCGAGCAGACCGGCGCCGACGCCTACCTCGGACGGCTCGAGGACGCGCCGGGCACCACCATCCGGCTCGAGCTCCTGCTCATGCTGGCCGTGCAGGCCGGGCTGGTGCTCGCGCTGGACCTCAGCGTGTCCGGCCAGGCGCTGTGCTACGCGGCGTTCGCCGTCAATTGGAGCTCGCTCCAGTACGCGGACCATGCCTGGTCTCCGCTGCACGTGCGCGACGGAGCGTGGGATCTGCGCGTGGCCGCGCCCGTGCGCTGGCTGTTCCTCAACTACCACTACCACCGCGCCCACCACCGCCATCCGCGCGTGCCGTGGCTCTACCTGGGCCGCTACGTGGACGAGGACGTGCCCCGCCCCTCCTTCCTGCGCATCTGGCTGTCCATGTGGCGAGGCCCCCAGCCCCTCCCCGCGCCCGTGGAGGAACAATGAGCGGAGCGATGAGCACCCGCCCTCCCTTCTTCGGCTGGCCCCGCCGTGACGAGCTGGCCCTCACGGGCGCGATGGCGCTCGGCTTCTCGCTCTTCTTCCTGCTCGTCTACGGTGGCGCGAGCGCGGTGACGGGCTTCTACACGGGGGGCGTGCACGTGGAGCTGCCCTTCGAGCGGCACATCCCCTTCGTGCCCGCCTGGGCGGCCGTCTACGTGAGCATGGACGTGCTGCTGATGCTCTCGCTGCTCGTCTTCCGGACGTGGCGCGAGATGGTGCCCTTCGTGCTCGCGCTCTGTCTGCAGACGGTGGTGGGCGCCGTCTGCTTCCTGGTGCTCCCGGTCGAGGTGGCCTGGCCGCCCCGGGAGGTGAGCGGGAGCTGGGCCAGCGTCTTCTTCCTGGCCGATACGATGAACCTCGAGCGCAACTACCTGCCCTCGCTGCACGTGGCGTTCGCGAGCACGGCCGCCCTGGCCTATGGCGAGCGCGGGGGCTGGCTCGCGCGGAGCCTGTTCGGCCTCTGGGCCGCGGCCATCGCGGCGTCCACCCTGCTCATCCACGAGCACCACCTGGCCGACGTGGTGGCGGGCGCGCTCCTCGCCTGGGGAACGTGGCGCTTCGTGGCGGCCCGGGCCTCCCGCCCGGAGTTCCTCGAGGCGCTCCGGCTGGAAGCGCTCTGCGCTCGGGAGCTGTACCACTTCTCCCGCCGCCACCCACGCTACCTGCTGATCGCCCTGGGCCTCTATCGCTACGCACTGCCCCGGTGGCGCGAGACCCGGGTGGCCCGGACGGGCTTCTGCTTCCTCCAGCTCGTGGATGACGTGCTGGATGGAGATCGCCCCATCCCCGGCGAGCCGCTCGAATGGGTGGACGCCCTCCTCGTCCAGATGGAGACCGGCCACTGGAGCGGCACGGACGTGGCCTCCACGCTGGGCCGTGACTTCCTCTCCGGACTCGGGGACGAGGGCGCGCGCGCCGATGCGGTGCGGCTCGTGCGCATCATGCGGCGGGACCGCGAGCGCGTGCTCCACCACCAGGAGCTCGAGGCCGAGGCCCTCCGTGCCCACCACCGGGACACCTTCCTGCTGTCGGTAGGCCTGATGCTGCACGTGGCCGGAGTCGGCGTCCGTGCGTCCGATGCGCCGTCCCTGCTCGAGGCCTTCGGCTGGTGCTCCACGCTGCGAGACCTGCACGAGGACCTCCGCAAGGGCCTGCTCAACGTGCCGGCCGAGGTGACCCGGGCGGTGCGGGCCGAGGGCCTGGACCCGCTGCGCTACGAGGACCTGGTGGGCTCGGCGGCGGGGCGGGCCTGGGTGGTGGCCGAGCACGGCCGGGCACGTGTCCTGCTCGACCAGTCGGCGGTGGAGCTGGCCGGGCTCGAGGGCCGCTCCGGCGTGGCCCTGCTGCGGCTGTTCCACCGCTCCATCGAGGGCTTCTGGGCGAGGCGGTTGCCCCGGAAGTTCCCGTTCCTGCGAGAGACGGCCGGGCTCAGCTCGTCACCTTCCGGCGCACCGTGAAGCGGCCGATGACGATGCCGACGATGAGCATGGCCACCACCGCGATGCCGCCATAGACCAGCGCCGTGCGCTTCACCATGCCGAGCACGGGGTTGTCGAACACGTTGGTCGAGTAGTGGAAGGCGGCGATGAGCCACCGGTCCCCCTCCTTGACGAGGGTGCAGGTCCACCGGGAGTTGACGGTGATGTCCGTGCCATCGGTGAGCACGTAGTGGTCGGCCGAGGAGCCCTGGGCGACGCCCGCGTTGCCGTACAGGCGCGTGAGCTCGTCCACCTCGAACTTCGCGGTGAGCTTCCGCACCACGCGGTCCGGGCCATTCATCATCTTGTCGTAGTAGGCGCGGATGGCGTCCTTGCCCACGCGCACGTCGTTGTTCATCGTGGTGAAGACGACGTTCGGGTGGACGTGCGAGAGCAGCTTGTCGAGGTCCTGCGCGTTGAGCGCCTGCTCCATGTCGTTCTTGATGGCGCGCAGGGCCTGATGGGTGGCCTCGACCTCCGCCGCGCTGCCACCGGCGGACTCCTGAGCCCGGAGCGACCACGGGAGGCACAGCACCAGACACACCATCACACAGCCGAGAGTCCGATTCATGGGGTCTCCAGAAAAGGGGCCCATCCTACGCGGCTTCGCCACATGTCCAATCGCATACGGCTCAGCGCCCGCTGAGTCCGGAACCGTTGCCGTCCGGGTGGCGAGCCCTACACTGGCGCTCCACCGATGGAGGAACCGATGTCCCCCGACGAGGCCCCCGAACCGTCGCCGCGCAAGAAGACCGCCCGGGAGACCGCCGCGCCCGGTCCCAGGACGTTGGCCATCGACATCGGAGGAACCGGGCTCAAGGCACTCGTGCTCGGACCGGATGGGAAGCCGCTCACCGAGCGCCAGCGGGTGGTCACGCCGAAGCCCGCCACCCCCAAGGCGGTGATGGGCGCGCTGAAGAAGCTGATCGCGCCCCTCGGCCAGTTCGACCGCGTCTCCGTGGGCTTCCCCGGGGTGGTGGAGGAGGGCGTGACGAAGACGGCGCCCAACCTCCACAAGAGCTGGGCGGGGTTCAAGCTCGCCGAGGAGCTGTCCAAGGTCACGGGCCGCCCGACGCGCGTGCTCAACGACGCCGGAGTGCAGGGATTCGGCGTCATCGAGGGGCGTGGCGTGGAGATGGTCCTCACGCTGGGCACCGGCATGGGCTGCGCGCTGTATGTCGATGGCAAGTACGTGCCCAACCTGGAGCTCGCCCACCATCCGTTCCGCCACGGGAAGACGTATGAGGAGTACGTGGGCAACGCCGCGCTGAAGCGCGTGGGCCACAAGAAGTGGGTCAAGCACGTGCAGCGGGTGCTGGAGCAGATCCAGCCCATCTGGAACCCCCGGAAGATCTACGTGGGCGGCGGCAACGCCCGGTTGCTCGACGCCCCGCTCCCCGAGAACGTGCAAGTCACCGAGAACGTCGCCGGGCTGCTGGGCGGCTTCGCGCTCTGGAAGGACGAGCCGGTGCCGCGCTGAGCCCGCCGGCCTCACTCCCGCCCGGCCACGCCGGAGGGGAAACGCACCCGGCAGAGCGAGCGGGCCCGCACGAGGGTCTGCTCGACCGCGCGAATCCACGGAGCGGGAAAGCGAGAGGGCTCCTTCATCCACGAGACAAGGCTCGGAACCGCCTGGGCGAGCCCCCCGTACTCGTCCGCCACGGCGGCCGCCAGCAGCACCCCCGCTCCGTGCAGCCGCTGGCTCCACTCCGGCCCCACGCGCGCGTCGAAGTCCTCCCCGAACATGCGCAGCTCGTCGTCGCCGAGGATGCGGCGCCGCTCCCCAGCCATGCGCTCCGCGACCCGGAACAGGACGTCGTAGTCCTGCCGGCGTGCGGGCTTCGCGTGGATGAGCTCACGGGAGAGCACCCCCAGGTGCCGCTCGAGCATGAAGCGCGGCATGCCTCGGCTGGCCAGCAGCCCGCCCAGCCAGGAGATGTGCCGCCACACCTGCGCCTCGTCCTGTCCGCCGAGCGTCACCAGCCAGGCGCTGTCGCTCCAGGAGAACTGACGGCCGCGCTCGCCGTAGCGCCAGGCGTAATAGGGGAACTCCTCCCAGGAGGCCTCGGCGGCACGCAGGGCGGCACGCAGCTCGTCGAGGTCCGTGGTGATGGGATGTCCTCCAGCGTCCCGATTGAGCCACCAGGTGGGCGGGTGCTCGCGAGGAGGATGGAGCGTGTCGAGCAGGCTCCGCACCTCGGAGAAGGCCTCGGCAGCCGCGCGGACCAGCCCCTCCTGCTCCGCGGCCTCGAGGGCCACGCCTTCGAGCCGCTGCGCGAAATCAAGCCAGGGTGACGTGCCGGGAAGAGGAAGGAGGGCCAGGCGCAGCGCGTAATGGTAGCCGAGCAGGGACAGGGGCTCGCGGTGCGCCGCGGAACGCATCCGCTCCCCGAGCGCGATGGCGCCAATGAGCACGGGATTCTCGAGCCTTTCCGGGGGCGTGCTGGAGACGAGCCCCGCCTCGAGGAGCGGATGGACGGACGGAGCCTCGGCTCCGAGCGCCGCCAGGACGGGATGGGACGTGGCGGCGAGCGCTCGCGTCAGCGCCTCATGAAGGAGGACGAGCGCCTGATGCAGGGCCCGGTGACTCTCGGGAGGCAGGGCTCGGGCCGCGAGGGCCTGGAAGCAGGGCAGTGCCTCCACACAGGCCTGGTGCGCCTGGGTCTCCTTCCGCAGCCGATCCACGAGTGTCATGTCGTCCCCCTGACCGTTTCCGGCCCATCGTCGCCCCTACCATCGCTCGCCTCCACGCCCGCCCTCCAGCCATTCCACGGAGCGCGAGGAGGGCAGCCCTACCCGGTGTCTCGCGATGCACACGATGAGAGGACGACGCGTGTCCATTTCCGGAACACGTGGCGCGGACACTCACGATTGGAGCGACGCCATGGACAAGAAGGAATGGCTCGAGCGACCCATGGGCATCCCCGTGGACCCCAACAAGCAGAAGGACCCCGAGGAGCACGGTGACCGGGTCCCCGCCGAGGGGCGGGCCGAGCACTTGAACGACGTGACCGAACAGAACGGGGGCCAGCGCTCCGAGGTGGGCGTGCCCTGGAATGACACGAGCCTGGAGCGGGGCCTGTCCGACGAGTTCGACAAGCACGGCGGACGCGGTATGCCCAAGCGGGATGAGCCCAAGGACGAGTAACCGAGGGGGCGCTCAGGCGGGGAGTGGGCCTTCGCCCTCCCCTCGCAGCTCGCGCGGCACGGGGGCGCGCAGTTCCAGGCGCTCCCCCGAGAGCGGATGCACGAAACACAAGCGCTCCGCGTGGAGCAGGTAGCCGAGATCTCCGGGCAGGCCCGGCTGCCCGGCATGAGGCACGCCCCCCGCGGCGTAGAGGGGATCGCCTTCGAGCGGATGACCGATGGCGGCCAGGTGGATGCGGATCTGCTGGGGCCGGCCCGTCAGGATGTCGACCTCGAAGAGGGTGCTCGCCGTGCGCCGCTCGAGCACGCGCGCCAGACTCCGGGACGCCTTGCCACCTGGAGTCGCCCCATGGGTCATGCCCAGCCGCGGATGCGCCACCAGGCCAATGGGTGCCGTGATGTCATAGCGATCCTCGGTGGCCACGCCGCTCGAGAGCGCCCGGTAGCGTTTGTCCACCTCGTGCTCGCGCCAGGCGCGTGACAGCTTCGCCGCCGCGTCGTGGGTACGAGCGAAGAGAACGATCCCCGAGGTGCCTCGTCCCAGCCGGTGCAGGGGGCTCGCCTCCGGGAAACGCTCCCGGACGACGCCCAGCAGGGTGTTGAGGAGGAAGTTCCCGCCCGGCATCATCGGCAGTCCGCTCGGCTTGAGGACGCCGAGGATGGCCTCGTCCTCGTGCACGAGCGAATAGTCGCGTGGCGCCTCCTGCTCCTCCCAGGGAGGCCGGTTCCAGACGAGCCACTGGCCGGGCCGGAGGAGCTCCTCGCCCGTCGCGGGGTGCTCCTCCAACAGGACCTCGCCCCGGGCGAGCCGCTCCCGCCACACCGCCTCCGGGGAGTGCTGGTACGCGGCGATCAAATAGGAGAGCGTGCTCAGTCCCCGCACCCGAGGCCCCAACTGCTCCCGGTAGGCGTAGCCCTTGTTGAGCCTCCGGGATGAGGCCCGCTCGCCGGGATGGCTCTGCTCGACACCTGCTCGCGACACCGTCACCTCACACCGTTCGTGGATCCAACCTGCTTATACGGGACTCTCTTCCGCCCGGAGAGCAGGCAGGTGAGGAGGCCTCGGTATTCCAGCACGTCCCGTCGCCGCACGGCCCCGGGAGCGTTATCCCAGAGATTGGATGAACGTCTCCCCCGGACTCGACAGGCAACCCCTCGTGACGGTGACCCCCGATGGGCTCTACTGCCCGCGGGGGGACTTTCACATCGACCCCTGGCGGCCCGTGGCGCGCGCCCTCATCACCCACGCGCACGGGGACCACGCCCGTTGGGGGAGCCAGCGCTACCTCGGCGCGAGCCCCTCCGTGGGCCTGCTGCGCAAGCGCCTGGGAGCGGAGGCGAACATCTCCACACTCGGCTACGGCGAGCGGCTGAACCTCGGTGAGGTAACGGTCAGCTTCCACCCGGCGGGCCACGTGCTGGGCAGCGCGCAGATCCGCATCGAGCACCGGGGCGAAGTGTGGGTGGTGTCCGGGGATTACAAGCGGGACCCGGACCCGACGTGCCTGCCCTTCGAGCCCGTGCGCTGTGACACCTTCATCACCGAGGCCACGTTCGCCCTGCCCATCTACCGCTGGGACGACACGCGGCTCGTCGCCCAGGAGGTGCTGCGCTGGTGGGACGGCAACCGCGAGGCGGGCAAGGCCTCGGTGCTCTTCTGCTACGCGCTGGGCAAGGCGCAGCGGCTGCTCGCCGAGCTGGCCCGGCTCACGGAACGAGAGGTGCTGGTGCACGGCGCCACGCACGCGCTGGTGGAGTGCTACCGCGAGGCCGGCGTGCGGATGCTGCCCACGCGCCCGGTGTCCGAGGTGGAGAAGGGAACGTCGTACGCGGGAGCGCTGGTGCTGGCGCCCCCGAGTGCCGCGGGCTCCACGTGGATGCGCCGCTTCGGCGAGCACGAGACGGGTTTCGCCTCGGGGTGGATGCGGGTGCGCGGCAACCGGCGGCGCCGGGGCTATGACCGGGGCTTCGTGCTCTCGGACCACGCGGACTGGCCGGGACTGCTGCGCACCGCGAAGGAGACGGGAGCCTCGCGCATCCTCGTCACCCACGGCTCCAGCGACACGCTCGCGCGCTACCTGCGCGAGAACCTGGGCCTCGACGCCGCACCGCTCTCCACCCCCTTCGAGGGCGAGACGGAGGACTGAGGACTCCGGCGCTCACACATCGTCTGGTAGCGAGTTACAGGTACTGCTTCCGACAGGAGATGGCTCGAGCCCGGTCCAGTCAATCGCGCACTTCGTGCAGTCCCTCCAGGAGTTCGCTGAAGCTGTGGGCGACATGGTAGATTTCCATCTCGGTCGTCACCAGGACGACACCCGGTTGCCCAGGTGGAGCATCTCGATAGTCGAAGCACAAGTACTCCCCTCCTGGTGTCGTGCCGAACGGATAGATACCCGGTGGGACGTAGGGTTTGATGAGCTCATACGTCGTGGAGATGGCATACGCGCTTTCGTGCTTGCCCGAGGTGAGAGTCAGCAGATTGTTGAAGACGTTGGCGCCTTCCCCCATATCAAAGACATTGGGCTCTGGAGCCATGCCGTGACACAGGTGGACAATGCTCCTGTAATCCGCTGGCAGGCGCACCCCCCAGGCCGATTCGAGCTTTTCAACCTCATCCTGCCCGACGACAGGACGAGGTCCTCTCCAGATGTAGTCCCTCCAACGAACTTCCATGCTAGCGCTCTCCCTTCCTGGCGGACCTCGGATGCCCTCCACCCCAGATGGCCATGCCTCCCGTGTGTGGATTCGCGAGCCGATGCTCCTCCCGCCGCACGAGCTGCATTCTTCCCACCAGCGGTGTCACCCGTACTCCGTGGGCGAAACGCAGGGAGACTTGGAGCTCTGGCCCTTGCGACTTCACCTCCACCCTGTCTCCCGGGGTGAGGCGGGAGACTTCCAGCAAGGCGACCGGGGCATCCTCTACGTCGAGCAGCCACACGGCGGGGACTGGGGCGAGTGCCTCCGGTCTCACTGCCGGTCGCGAGGCCGCGCACCCCGCAAGCAGTACCGCCCACAGTACTGCCATGGCACGCGTCGCCTGCGACAGGCCTGGAGGCCCACTTCGAATCCTGTCTCCCGGGTCAGTCACGTCTGGCGCTTGCCGCCCTTCGATGAGGCTGTCATCGGCCGGAGCATAGCCGAGCAGAGAGGGCCCTGTTTCCCTGCTCCCCTCCTGGCCACACCACCCCCTGCTCGTTATCAAGAAAGGTCAATGGACGGCTCGAAGGGCGAGACGGAGGACTGACCCGTGCACCGGCTCGCGGATCTCTACGAGGCGCTCGACGCCACCACCTCCACCAACGCCAAGGTGGAGGCCCTGGTCACCTACTTCCGTGACACGCCCCCCGAGGACGCCGCGTGGGGCCTGTTCTTCCTCACCGGCCGCCGCCTCAAGCGCCTCATCCCCTCGAAGGCCCTGCGCCAGTGGGTCCGCGAGCTGACCGACACCCCCGAGTGGCTCTTCGACGAGACGTACGCCGTCGTCGGCGACCTCGCCGAGGTCATCGCCCTCCTGCTCGACCAGACCGAGCGCCCCACCGCCACCGAGGAGCTGCCCCTGTCCCGCTGGTTGGAGGAGCGCCTGCTGCCCCTCGCCGGGCTCTCCCTCCCCGAGCAGCGCGAGCGCGTCACCGGCTGGTGGCACGTGCTCCCCCGCCGCGAGCTGTTCCTCTTCAACAAGATGCTCACCGGCGAGCTGCGCGTCGGCGTCTCCGACACGCTCGTGGTCCGCGCCCTCGCCCAGCACGCCGGATTGCCTCCGGCCGCCGTGTCCCACCGGCTCATGGGCACCTGGGCCCCCTCGCGCGCCTTCTTCGAGCAGCTCATCGCCCCGGATGTCTCCGATGGGGACCGCTCGCGCCCCTATCCGTTCTACCTCGCCAGCCCCCTGGAGCAGCCTCCGGCGCAGCTGGGTGAGCGCGATGCCTGGCTCGTCGAGTGGAAGTGGGATGGCATCCGCGGCCAGCTCATCCGCCGCCAGGGTGGCGTCTACCTGTGGAGCCGCGGCGAGGAGCTCATCACCGAGCGCTTCCCGGAGATCGCCGAGGCCGCCGCCAGCCTCCCCGATGGCACCGTGCTCGATGGCGAGGTGCTCGCCTACGCCGAGGGGCAGCCCCTCCCCTTCAGCCGCCTCCAGCGCCGCATCGGACGCCAGAAGCTCACCGCCAAGGTGCTCGCCGAGGCTCCCGCCGCCTTCATGGCGTACGACCTGCTCGAGCAGGACGGACAGGACCTCCGCGAGCTGCCTCTGCGTGAGCGCCGCGCACGTCTGGAGACACTGCTGCGCGACCGGCCGATGTTCCCCGTGTCCCCCGTCATCACCGCCCCCACGTGGGAGTCCCTCGCCGAGGCCCGGCATGAGTCCCGCTCGCGGAACGTCGAGGGCTTCATGATCAAGCGCCTCGAGTCCCCCTACCAGCACGGCCGCAAGCGCGGGGACTGGTGGAAGTGGAAGATCGATCCCTTCACCGTCGATGCCATCCTGCTCTACGCGCATCCCGGCCACGGGCGGCGGGCCTCGCTGTACACGGACTACACGTTCGCCGTGTGGAATGGCGAGGAGCTGTTGCCCATCGCCAAGGCGTACTCGGGTCTGACCGACGAGGAGATCGCCCGGCTCGACCGGTGGATCCGCGCGCATACCCGCGAGAAGTTCGGCCCCGTCCGCTCCGTCGAGCCCCTCCAGGTCTTCGAGCTCCACTTCGAGGGCATCGCCGCTTCGCCCCGCCACAAGTCGGGGATTGCCTTGCGGTTCCCCCGGATTGCCCGCTGGCGCTCGGACAAGACCCCGCGTGACGCGGACTCGCTCGAGCGTCTCAAGGAGCTGCTCCATGCCCCCGCGTAGGCGCTCACGGAGCAGCACGGGTCCTCGTGGCTCAACCCGGGTCCTCGTGGCACCCTCACCCCCGTCCCCTCTCCCGGAGGGCGAGGGAGAGGAATTGCTCTCCTGGTTCAGGGCGCAGGGGTGGACACCGTTTCCCTTTCAGCTCGAGGCCTGGGCGGCGTACGCACGGGGACAGAGTGGGCTCATCCATGTCCCCACCGGCGCCGGGAAGACCTATGCCGCCTATATCGGGCCGCTCGCCGAGGTCGCCCGGCATCGGCAGAAGGGGCTGCAGATCCTCTACGTCACCCCGCTGCGCGCCGTCTCCCGGGACATCGAGCTCGCGCTGAACGCGCCCCTGTCCGCGCTCGACGCCGACATCACCGTGGAGAGCCGCACCGGAGATACCTCCTCGTCCGTGCGACGCCGTCAACGCGAGCGGCTCCCCGAAGTCCTCATCACCACGCCCGAGTCCCTCTCGCTCCTGCTGTGCAACGAGCGCGCGCACGAGCTCTTCGCCTCCCTGCGCTGCGTCATCGTCGACGAGTGGCACGAGCTGCTCGGCTCCAAGCGTGGCACCCAGGTGGAGCTCGCCCTCGCCCGGCTGCGCCGCTTCTCTCCCGCCCTGCGCACCTGGGCCCTGTCCGCCACCCTGGCCAATCTCGACGAGGCCGCTCGCGCCGCCGTGGGCCCCCACGTCACGCCCGCCTTCATCCGCGCCGGGCTCGACCGCCCCGTCCGCGTCGAGACCCTCCTGCCCGACTCCGTCGATGCCTTCCCGTGGGCCGGCCACCTCGGCTTCTCCATGTTGCGCAAGGTGGCGGACTGGCTCGACCCCGAGCGCTCCACCCTCCTCTTCACCAACACCCGCTCCCAGGCCGAGCGCTGGTACGAGGGCCTCCGCTTCCTCCACCCCGAGTGGGAGGACATCCTGGCCCTCCACCACGGCTCCATCGACCGTGAGGCCCGCGAGCGCGTGGAGGGTGGGCTCAAGGACGGCAGCGTGCGACTCGTCGTCGCCACCTCCTCGCTGGACCTCGGGGTGGACTTCGGCCCCGTGGAGCGCGTGGTGCAGGTGGCCAGCCCCAAGGGCATCGCCCGGACCCTCCAGCGCGCCGGCCGCAGCGCCCACCGCCCCGGTGCCACCGCGCAGCTCCTCTTCGTCCCCACCCACGCCCTCGAACTGGTGGAGATGAGCGCCGCTCGCGAGGCGCTCGCCCACGGAGAGGTGGAGCCCCGCGCGCCCCTCCGCCAGCCGTTGGATGTGCTCGCCCAGCACCTCGTCACCTGCGCGCTCGGTGGAGGCTTCACCCGCGACGCCCTGCTCGCCGAGGTGCGGGACACGCTCGCCTACCAGCAGCTCTCCGAGGAGGACTTCGACCGGACCCTCGTGCTGGTGACGGAGGGCGGCCCCACCCTGCGCGCCTACCCGCAGTTCCGCCGTGTCCAGCGGCTGGAGGACCGGTACGTGGTGGCGGACACGCGCGTGGCCCGGCTCCACCGCCTCAACGTGGGCACCATCGCCTCCAACGCCTCCGTGGAGCTGCGCTACCTGAAGGGCGCCCGGCTCGGCACCGTGGAGGAGTCCTTCGTGAGCCGCCTGCGCCCCGGCGACACCTTCCTCTTCGCCGGCAAGCGGCTCGAGTTCCGCCTCATGAAGGACCTCACCGCCTACGTGAGGGCCGCGAAGGAGCGCGCCTCGGCCACGCCCCGCTGGAGCGGTGGACGGCTGCCCCTCTCCGGCTCGCTCGCCACCGCCGTGCGCAGGACCTTCCACGCCGTGCGCCACGGGCATTTCGATAACGCCGAGCTCGAAGCGGCCCGGCCCGTGCTGGAGGCGCAGGCACGCCTGTCCCGGCTGCCCTCGCGCGACGCCTGCCTGGCGGAGCTGTGCCAGACCCGCGAGGGCCACCACCTCTTCCTCTACCCCTTCGAGGGCCGGCTGGTGCACGAGGGCCTCGCCGCGCTGCTCGCGCTGCGCCTCACGCGATTGCAGAAGGCGACCTTCAGCCTCGCGGTGAACGACTACGGCCTGGAGTTGCTCACGTCCTCGCCCTTTCCCTTCGAGGAGGCGCTGCGTCCCGCGCTCTTCACCCGCGAGCGGCTGGTGGAGGACATCCTCGAGAGCGTCAACCTGGGCGAGCTGGCGCGGCGGCAATTCCGCGACGTGGCGCGCGTGGCCGGGCTGGTGCTGCCGGGGCTGCCCGGAGCGCGCAAGTCCACGCGCCAGGTGCAGGCGAGCGCGGGCCTGCTCTATGACGTCTTCGCGCGCTACGAGCCGGACCACCTGCTGCTCGCCCAGGCGCGGCGCGAGGTATTGGAGCAACACTTCGAGCAGGTGCGGCTGGTGAGCACACTGGAGCGCCTGGAGGGCACGCCGCTGGAGTGCGTCCACGTCCCACGGCCGACGCCGCTGGGCTTCCCGCTCGTCGTCGAGCGCATCGGCGCCACCGTTTCCAACGAGTCACTGGCGGAGAGGGTGGAGCGAATGAAGGAGCGATGGCTGCGAGAGGACTCCCTGTCCGCCTAGGCGGCACCGAGGTGGAGCTGCGCCCCGAGCGCGCCCTGTACTGGCCGGAGGGCGGCGTGCTGGCGGTGGCGGACCTGCACTGGGGCAAGCCGGAGAGCTTCCACCAGCACGGCATTCCCCTGCCCCCCGAGGTGCTGGAGGACGATCTCGCGCGGCTCTCCGCGGCCTTGCATGCCACGGGGGCGCGCCGGCTGCTGCTGGTGGGGGACCTGGTCCACTCGCGCCGGGGCCTCACGCCCGAGGTGGTGCGGCGCGTGGCGGACTGGCGCACGGGCCACGACGTGGAGATGGTGCTGGTGCGAGGCAACCACGACCGGCACCTGGACGCCCTGCCCGCCGCGTGGCGGATGGAGCTGCTGGAGCCACACCTGGACGAGGGCCCCTTCCGCTTCGCGCACCACCCGGAGCCCGCGCGAGGGCACTACGTCTGGGCGGGCCACCTCCACCCCACGGTGCGGCTGAGCAGTGGGGCGGACCGGCTGCGCCTGCCGTGCTTCCACCTGGGCACGGACGTGGGCGTGCTGCCCGCCTTCAGTGCCTTCACCGGGGGCATGGACATCCGCCCCCGCGCGGGCGAGCGCCTCTTCGCCATCGCAGGGGATTCCGTGGTGGAGGTGCCGTCTCAACGCGCCTCGCGCAACGCCTAAAACTGATAACCCCGTTTAGCACTCTACCCGCCCCAGCGCCAAACACCGGGTGTGGCACACCGGATAAACGGGATCCCTTCTTCACCCCTTACGGAGCAGGCATAATGGCCGCGAATGGCGGAACCAGAGAACAAAGCAGCAGAGGACGAAACCAGGGAGATGACTGCCGGAGATCAGCAGCCCCACTCCCCTGCACAAGAAGTGATGGAGGAGGCCCTAGGTGAGGCCATTGCGGGGCCGCCGACGAAGCTTGATTTCAAGAATGCGACGCTCCACAACCGAACCGCTCCCCCCAATTCGAGAGCGAAAGCTGCGACAAATGAGTTCCAGCGCGTCGCTGAAGCCAAACTTGTAGCACCCCCTATGCAACGGCAGTCCAGCGAAGGGGAGGCAAGCAGCACTGCACAGAGTTCCTCGCGCCAAGAATATTTTGACGACCCCCGCGTTGACACCTGGGTCTCCAGGGTCTCCTCGCTCAAGGATTTAGCGTCCCCAGTCGACGCGGAATGCTGCATCGTTCAGATCCACGGGCCGGAGCTAGGCAAAAAGTACACGCTCCAGGAGAACGAACTCACCATTGGACGTGAAGAGGGCAACCACGTCGTGGTGAACCTCAACAATGTGTCGCGCAGGCACGCCAAGCTCATCCGCAGGCAGGGGCGGATGCTCTTGGCGGATCTGGGCTCCACCAACGGCACCTACCTCAATGACCAAGAGGTGACGCAGGAGACGCCGCTGCACAGCAGGGACCTCATCAAGGTGGGCGGCTCCGTCTTCAAGTTTCTCACGGGCGACAACGTGGAGCTTCAGTATCACGAGACCATCTACACGCTGACCATCCAGGACGGGCTCACCGGGGTGAATAACAAGCGATACTTCCTCGAGTACCTGGAGAGGGAGATGGGGAGGTGCCACCGCTTCGCGCGTCCCCTGACGCTGATGATGTTCGACATCGACTTCTTCAAGAAGATCAACGATGTGCACGGGCCCCTGGCAGGAGACTACGTGCTACGCGAGCTGGCGCAGACCATCAAGCGGATGGTGCGCACAGAGCAGTGCTTCGCGCGCTATGGCGGCGAAGAGTTCGCGCTAGTGGTGCCTGAGGACGGAGTGGACAGGGTCCGCATCTCTGCAGAGAAAATCCGCCAGACGATCGAGAAGAAGCAGTTCGTCTTCGATAATCAGGAAGTGCCAGTCACCGTATCGCTGGGGATGGCGAGCATGACCCCGGACATGGTAGAGCCCCTGCAACTCATCAAGGTTGCGGACGCCAATCTCTACATAGCCAAGAAGAGTGGACGTAACCGGGTTGTTGCCACGCTCACCCCGAACTCAAGCCCTCCCGCCTCGCTGAAATCGGGCTCGGCGGATGCGACCACGGGACCAGTCCGGCTGGTGCGTGAACCCCGTCGCCCAATCGACGGGATGGCACTTGTGCGACGCAACCTCGACAGGTCCCCTCCGGGTCCCGTGCTCGCCTTCGAGGTAGCCGACGAGCGCACCATCATCGATCTCCTGGGCTCATCAGGCTTCGAGGCGTGGACTTTCGAGTTGGAGCAGGAGATCGAAAAAGCCATTGGCCCTGCGGATCTACTGGGGAGTTGGCGAGACCGCTACATCCTCGCGGCTCTCGAAGTAAGCGGGCATGAAAATCGAGCCCGTAGCGTCATCGATGCGGTCAGGACCGCTTGGGCAGCGCGGCCTGTTCCGGATGCTGTCAGTGGAAGACTGACTCGCGCACTGCGTACGGCAGTCCTCCCCCCGGACTCCGTCGTGGCCACGGGAGAGCGCGGCCTTGATCGTCTCGCGGTCCAGCTCCTGGATGATGCGGGGCGCGCGGTCCTGCAGGATGCGCGTTCGGATCTGCCATTTCCCCTGGCAGCGCCGCGTGCGCTCGTCCTTGCCCAGCGCACGGCGTTCACCCGCTTCAAGGCCATCGTGGATGCGTTGGAGTCGTCGCTGCGCTTCGTAGTGGCCCTGGAGCTCGCTTTGCTGCGCGAGGGCGAGCATGCCGAGGCACGCGACAAAGCTGCGGGCCTGATCGCCAACCATACTGGCCGACCGCTCGCGCTGAACACCTGGGAGGAGCTGGCCATCCAGCTCGCTGCACTTCTTCCCAAGCAATCGAATGAGACCGTGAGGAGTGCGCTGCGGAGCTTGGTGCGAAATGATGGCCACCGCTCCTCTCTGTCGGAGCGGGTACGTGAAGCCGTCCACGAGAGGGACCGGCTCATCGGCCAGGGCATCACGCTGTCCGACGATGCGTATCGCGAACAGGAAGAGGTGTTTGGGAAGCTGCTCGATGAGTTCCTCAAGCTCCTTGAGCCGCTCAAGCACGCACGGCTCGTCAGCGTGGCCGAGATTGAGTCGCTCGAGTCAGATGATGACAGCGTTCGTTATGCTCTCTACGGCCACCAGGGAGCCACCGAACATTTTCCTATCGGCCACGAAAGCATCAAGGCACGTCTGGCGCGCGACTGGTGCTACCTCCTCATCCCAGGCCGTGCTCCGCTGTGCCTTGCTCCGGTCGTGGCTGCACGAACGTGCGAAAGCTGCGGTCGGGTCGAAGTTTTCCTGGCTGAGGGGATCTGGCCTGGACCTAAAGGGGCCGAGGCTCGCGTCCGAGGCGTCACCTCCAACCACAAGGCCGCGATTCGCGTCCCCTTCGACTCACGAGCCCGGCTCTTCTTCGAGGCTGTCAAAGCGGTCATCGACAGGGAACCCCTCTCGTCCACGACCATTCCCGCGACAGAGCCTCAGACCGACCGGAAACCGACGGTACCCGGCATGTCCACGACCTCGCCGGTCGCAGTGTCCTCGTCCGCCGCTGTAACGCAGCTCTCGATCCGTGTAGCGGTGCCCCCCTCAAGTCCTCCGTCAACGCCCAGCCCGACCGTAGCAGCGCCTGTGACCGCACAGAGCGCCTCACCTCTGCCCACCGCCGTACCGACGACGCTACTCATTCCTGCGGCCCTGCGTGCGGCGCTCACAGCCAAGCGCGTCATCCCCTTCGTCGGTGCGGGTGCGTCGATGGCAGTGATGGACGCAACACGGCCGGGTGCGCGCCTCTTCCCGAGTTGGGGGACTCTGCTCGAACTGGTGGCGAAGTGGTTGGACGAGGACGGGCTCACAGGCGACGCCATGGCGGTGCGAGGCGCACTGTCGAAGAAGGTACCAAACTACCTCGATGCCGCCCGCGCCGCGCGAGAGGGCCTTGGCCCCAACTGGTACAAAGTGCTCGGCGAAATATTCGATCCGCCCCGCAACCGCGCGCTGGAGGAGAGCCTCGCGTTACCGCGCGCCATCTGGGAGTTCGGCAGCAAGCTCGTGGTCACGACAAACTATGACCGCGTCCTGCACTGGACGTGCCCCGAGCGGGATGACCTGCGCGCATGGGACATTGAGGCACCCGCCGAGTTGGTGAGGCTAGTGCGCGATGACCTCGACTACCCGACGATTTGGCATCTGCATGGCACGATCGCAAACGCGGCGAACCTGATTCTCACGCCCGACGGATATAGCCGACTCTATTCAGCGAATGATGCGGGGGGCGCTCACTATGAGGCCGCTCTCACCTCACTGCGTGTCCTGCTCGCATCGCACACGCTGCTCTTCGTTGGATTCAGCTTCGAGGATACGACCTTCGGCAATCAGCTCCGCTGGCTCGAGGAGACATTCCGAGGAGCCGGGGGTCCGCACTATGTGCTTGTGCGCGAGGCCGAGCGCGACCGCATGCGTGCTCGTCTCCAGGGGCTTCCACTTGAACTCCTGACCTATGCGGAGCATGGAGAACCGCTCGTGACACGAGTGCGAGAACTCGCAGCCGTTTGCAAGCAACGTCCAAGGGCCACCCTGTGAGAACAAGCTCTGCTGGACCTTGTCACCTCCCCGGAGGGGCCCGGAATCGATGAACTCACTGGAGTACCTTAACGCCCCCGCACCTCCTCAAGGAAGGTTCACCAAACCGTTCCGATCCGCAACGAGAGCGCCAAGGAGAGTGAGCATCTCGGAGAAGTCGCCGACACGGAGGTCAGGTAATGGCACGTCGACCAAGTCGAGCGGGAATAGCTGATAGCCAAACACCCGCTCGATGTGGTGAGCCATCTTGTCTTCGTAGAGCTTGGTCCAGCGGGTCGGCTCGATCTCGAAAGAGACCTTCGGCTGGGTGGAGGTCTCATAGGACCGGAGGAACCGCGTCGTTCGGAGAGCATCCATGAGGGACGCCCAATGCGTCCACCGCAGGGCCTCGCCCCACGCGGCTTCCCATCGTTGATGCCCAGGCGTCCGTTGATAGGCCAGCACAGGCTCATCGGGGTCGTCTTCCCAAGAAGGAAAGCCCGACGGGTAGAAACGACGGGCGATGCGCATCAACTCCGTGGCCCTGGACTCGTTCGCCTACGGACGAGCACCGAACGTCCGATGGGGCCGTCGAGGGAGCACTTGACGGTTCCGGGCTCTCTGGGAGCGGGGCGTCGAGCGAGTAGAGGACGAGGCGGTCGTTCATCCAGGGGATGCGCACCTTCTTGGCGTT
>NZ_DBNGVP010000012.1:0-22565 GCF_057119385.1 Archangium sp.
CTGGCCCGAGTACAACCGCCTCTACGCCCACCCCTTCACCTGGTCCTGGACTCGCGCCAAGATGCACTCGTGGGTGGACCGGCACCTGTCCTGACTATGTTGAAAAACTTGTCGGACAGTCCACTAGAGGGCGCTGGCGTGCGGGCTGGCGTCGGCGCGAGCCTGGCCGGCCAGGTAGGCATCCTCGGCCCGCATCAGGAGCTCGCGGATGGCGGGAGCGGTGCGCGCCTCCACCAGTGCCTGCCGCAACCGGGCATCCCGCATCAGCGCCGCGATGCGCGCCAGCACGCTCAGGTGCGTGCCCGGTGCGTGCGCCGGCGATGCGAGCATCACGAAGAGCCTCACTGGCCTGCCATCCCGGGCCCCGAAGTCCACCCCCTCGCGGTCCACCCCGACACACGCCGTCATCTTCCGCAGCCGCTCGGAGCGGCAGTGGGGAATGGCCACCCCCTCGCCAATGGCCGTGCTGGAGATGCGCTCCCGCGCCACCAGCTGCTCCTCCAGTTGCCGCTGGGGCGCATGCGTCCTCGCCGCCAGCATGCCGGCCAGCTCGTGCAACACGCCCCCCCTGTCCCGGGCCGTCAGGTCCGGACAGATGCAGTCCTCCGACAGGTAATCGGTGAAACGCATCCCTCACCTCCCTGGAGCGCGCCCCGGTGCGGCTCGCCCGGCTCGGGCTCCCGCCGCGCTACGGCCCCCGGTCGCTCTTCCGAACATGCTCGGAATGGAAGGACGCATCGGCAACCCCCACCGTTCCTCGTGGACGTCCCTCCTCGCTTCCGCTGTCCGCTGCCGTACCCGCGGCCCCGCGGCGAGCAGCGGCCCGAGCGTCCCGTCCGCCCGTTGGAGCCCCTACGATTCAGGTGCTGGATCCCACCCGTAGAAGCGCTGGAGCTCCGCGTAGAGGTCCGGCGTCTTCTCGCGCATCTGCCGGGGCTTCTCGAAGAAGGACTCGGTGGCCACGGCGAAGAACTCGGCCTCGTTGAGGCCTCCATACTCGTCGAGCACCTGACGCTCGGCGGGCTGGCCCTGGCGCAGCTTGAGGAAGTGCTCGCCCATCACCGAGGCCCACGCCCGGTAGTGCGAGTACTGGCGCAAGTGGGGCGTGCCGTCGAAGGCGCCGTCCTCCCGGTCCAGCACGTGGGCGAACTCGTGCGTGGCCGTGGAGTGCCCGTCATTCGGGTCCGCCAGCCCCGCCAGCACCGACTGCCACGAGAGAATGACGGTGCCCCAGTTCTTCGCCTCGCCGAGCACCACCCCGGTGCGGTCCGGAATCCGGAAGGCGTCCGGGTAGACGATGACCTCGCGCAGCCGGTCGTAATAGGCGAAGTCCAGGTGCACCACCAGGCGCACCGCCGTGGCCGACACCACCACGCGCACCTCGTCGGTGACGGAGAAGCCACCGGCCCCGATGAACTCCTTCTCCCAGGCGAAGAGCTTGAGCAGCTCCAGGAAGCGCGGGCGCAACCCGGTGGGCAGCTCGCGGAAGAAGGGGACGCGCCGCTCCAGGTAGCCGAGCCACTCGGAGGGAAACGGGCGGCGCCGCAGCCGGCGGCGCTGGAGGGCACGGAAGAGGCCGGGCATGAGACGGGATGGTCAGGGGGAGGGGGAGCGCGCTCAGCGCACCAGCACGAGCCGGCGCACGGAGGGAGGCGGCCGGGGCTCGGGGTGCTCGAGCACCTCGCCGAGGGCCTCCACCAGCCGGGCGAACTGCTGATGATCCTGGCAGCGCAGCACCTGACGCTCGCCGTCGGCGGTGCGCACGGTGAGCCAGTAGGTGTCCGCCGCCACCACCAGCCGGACGATGGAGGTGAAGACGAGCACCATGGCCACCACCAGCGCGGCCGTCACCCGGAACGAGCCCGGCTGCAGCATCAGCGAGGGCACCACCAGCGCCGCCGCCGCGCCCACCACCAGCGGCAGCTTGAGGCCCGGGGCCTCGTGCCGCGTGCGGAAGCCCCGCAGTTCCTCCACCCGCCACGAGCCGCCCGCGGCCTCCAGGCGCTCGCTGGTGAGCCGGAAGCCCTCGGCCGCCACCAGCACCCGCTCACCCGAGGGGGTGAGGGGCTCCGGTGGAAGCGAGGGAACCAACCTCAGCACGGACCTCGGGTGCCGCCGCGACCCCAGCCAGGACTCACGCTCCATCATCGTGCCTCCCGCGTTCACCACTCATCCCCGAAGCGGCCGCCAGGCGCTCCGGACCGCGCGGACGGGGCAGCCCCCCCACCACGTCGCGCAACAGTTCCTTCAGGGACTCCAGCGGAGTGCCCAGTGCGTAACAGCCCCGCGCGCCCAGGCTCACCGCCAGGTGCCGCAACCGCTCGTCCTCGAAGGGCAGCAGCGCGAAGACAGGCGCCGTGCCCGCCTCATTCCCGGCCACCCCGAGCACCCGCGACATGCTGTCCTCGCGCTGCACCAGCGCGAGCACCACGTCCGGCCGCTCCCCTCCGCCACCGGGGCGCAGGGCGATGCCCATGTCACCCAGCACGTCGCTCAACAGCGAGCGCAGCGACTCGTCCGCCTCCGGCGCGAGGATGACGCAGCATGGCAAGGGGTGACGCATGGCGGCTCCTCCCCCTCTCCCCAGCAAGTCACATGCCTGTAGAGCCTCCCTCGGGAAGAGCCCAACGCACCGCGGCGCAACATGGCACCGTGCAAGAGCCCCCTGGCGGATTGCCATGCCTCCCACCGAGGCCGGAAACCGGCGAGCGCCCTCCGGGCCCGGTCCGCGGCAACTGGTCCGACTGTTGGACCAGTGGGTGACGATCGCCGCCGGAGGCTGCCTCACTGGATGGCCTGCACCTGCGTGGCCGTGGTCAGGCTCCCGCCGGACACCTCCACCGTCACCGCGCCAGGCTGCGAGGACTTGAAATAGAAGGCCGCCTCCGCCTGCCCCTTCGAGAGGTCCACAGTGGTGATGGAAGTGCCGGAGCAGTCCGGCTCCGCGTGGAAGGTGACGCCGGGCGCCGCCGGACCCGAGGCCGTCAGGGAGAACGGCCCCGCCGAGGGCACCAGGTTGCCGCCCTTGTCCTGGCTCTGCACGGTGACCCTGCCGGAGCAGGCGCCGGAAGCGACCTCGTACGCGGACGTGAGGAACACGAGCTTCGACGCCGGATGCGGGGTGTACACGTCGACGGCGAAGGTGCCACCGGGCACCGTGGCCGGATCGTACCCCGCCCCGGAGATGTCATTGGAGGTGATGAGGCTCCCCGTCCCGTAGTAGTCCGCGATGGCGGCCTGATAGGGATTGGACACCGAGCCGTGCTGGAACACGTTCTGGGCGATCCGCGCGCGCGCCGACGCATCCGGTGGATCTCCCGCGTCCTGGGAGAGGTAGATGCCGATGTCGTTGTCGGTGAAGGTATTGCCCTCGATGACGAGCCCCGTCACCAGGGGCGCGCCCGTGCCCCGGCTGACCAGGATGCCCGAGCCGACGGTATCGGCCCGGGTATAGGCATTCCCGGAGACCCGGTTGCCCGTCACCTGAGCCCTGGCCCCGTTGCTCACGTGAATGCCGTTGCGCGCGATGTGGCTCACGGGTCCCCCACCCTCCACCGCGTTGTCCGCGAGCGTCACCTCCACGGCGCCCGTGGCCAGGATGCCCACCTTCTGGAAGGCCGAGACGCGGTTGCGCAGCACGTCCACCCGGAACGGCCCGCGGCTCGCGTCGTCATTGCGCACCTCGATGCCGAAGCCCTCCTGGCAGCCGCTCGTCGTGAGGCCCTTGGTGATGCCACTCACCTCACTGTCCACCACTTCTCCCGAGGCCCCCTCGAGCAGGATGCCCCGGAGCCTCGCGGCCCCCGTCTGGCAATCGTCCTTCAACCCGCTCGCGGTGACGGTCACCCCACGCACGCGCGCCGTGGCTCCCCGATTGCGGATGACGGCCCCGGTGAAGGCGCCTCCCGGAGGATCCACGGCCGTGACGGTGTGGCCCGCGCCATCGAAGCCGTAGCCGTCCGGGACGAACAGCGTGGAGTCCGTGGTGCAGCCGGCCGTCAGCGCGAGGCGCCCCTCCTCGAGCGAGAAGGCACACGGCGCCCGCGTGCAGGCGGGGCCCGTCCAGATGACGGGGAAGGTGTGGGAGGCGCTCAGTCCGGCGTCACTCGTGACCGTCACCGTCACCGAGGGCGTCACATCGGCGGGCAGACAGGACGGGGACGTCCAGAGCGCCTCGTTGCCACTCGAGGCACTCGTCCGGGTGCCCACGGTGCCCGCGCTCGTGGTCCACACATAGGTCAACGTCCCGCGTGGCACCGTGGCGGTGACACCCAGGCTCAACACCTCTCCGGGGCCCACGGAGGCGGAAGACGCGGAGAACTCCTCGATGGAGGGAGCCACCGCGGGCGGGTCATAGGTCACGGGCGGAGCGCCATGCTCGTCGCAACCCGCCGTTCCCAGCGCCAGTCCCACGACGAGCAGTGACAGGTGTCTCACATCCACTCGGCTCATGGGCCGCACGATAGCGGGGAACCCTCGCCGCTCGAATTCTCCGCCCCGGCTCAGCGAGAATGAGTGACCAGCGCTGAACGCCCGATGGAGTCGATGCTAGATGAGGGCCCATGGACACTCCCTCCCGGGGGCGGTGGCTCGCCTTCCCACGCATCCTCTGGCTCTCGCTGCTCGCAGCGCTCGTGCTCACCCTGCCCACGGTGTGGCTCGGCTTCATGAGCGACGACTTCATCCACCTGCTCATCCTCGAGGGCTTTCCCTCTCCGGCGACGCGCTGGGATCTGTTCCGCTTCGCGAACGGTGACCCCGCCAGCACCCGGCCGATGATGGACGCGGGCCCCTACCCCTGGTGGACGCTGCCCGAGCTGAAGCTGACCTTCTGGCGGCCCCTGTCGAGCGCGCTCTCGGTGCTGGACCACACGCTCTTCGGCCGCAACGCCGTGGGCTATCACCTGCACTCGCTGGCCTGGTACCTGGGGGTGGTGGCGCTCTACGGCACCCTGCTGCGGCGCCTGCTGCCCGGGGCCCTCGGAGCGCTCGCGCTGTTCCTCTTCGCCATCAACGGCGCGCACTTCATGGTGGCGGGGTGGATCGCCAACCGCAACGCGCTGGTGGCCGCCGTGCCCGCGCTGTTCGGCCTGTGGATGCACCTGGAGTGGCGCGAGTCCCGCCGGCCCTGGGCCCTGCCCCTGTCGCTGGCCGGGCTCGCCGTGGGCCTCATGGGTGGAGAGAGCGCCCTGGGCCTCTTCGCGTACGTGCTCGCCTACGAGCTGCTCGGGGACAAGGCCGGCCTGAAGGAGCGGCTGCGGGCCATCGCTCCGGCGGCGCTGCTCGGGCTCTTCTACCTGGTGACGTACAAGCTGCACGGCTACGGCGCCTCCGGTTCCGGCTCCTACATGGACCCGGTGGGCGAGCCGGGACGTTTCCTCACCGGAGCGCTGGCGCGAATCCCGGTGCTGCTCGGCGGCGTGCTGCTGCAGGTGCCCGCGGACCTCTGGGTGGCCGGCGAGCAGGTCCGCCCCGCGCTGGTGGGCCTGGGGCTGCTCGGGCTCGGGACCGTGGCGCTGCTGGTGCGCGCCGCGTGGCCCTCGCTCTCCGACGACGAGCGCCGGCACTGCCGCTGGCTCTTCCTCGGCGCGGCGCTCTCGCTGCTGCCCGTGGCCGCCACCTTCCCCTCCAACCGGCTGCTGCTCCTGCCGGGCCTGGGCGGCTCGGTGGCCGTGGCGCTGGTGCTCGTGTTCGCATGGCGCTCGCGGGCGCGCGGCTGGCGTCCCCGGGGCGTCGCGGCCGTGGCCGCCGTGCTCGCGCTCCTGCACCTGGTGCTGGCTCCCCTGCTCTGGCCGTTGATGACCACCGCCTTCTGGCAGGGCTTCACCCAGACGGAGCCGAGCCTCCTCTCGCTGGAGCGCGAGCTGGACTACACGCGGCTCCCCCAGCAGCGGCTCGTTGTCTTCCCGACGCCGGTGCCGATGATCTCCATGTACATCCCCATGATGATGGCCACGCGCGGCATGCCGAAGCCTCGCGCCTGGTGGACGATGTCCATCTCCCCGGAGCCGCACGAGCTCACCCGCTCGGGGCCGGACACCCTCGAGCTCGCGCTCACCCGCAACGAGTTCCTCACCAGCGAGTTCGAGACCGTGTTCCGCGGCACGCGCTACCCGCTGCGCAAGGGCGACCAGGTGAAGCTCCAGGGCATGACGGTGACGGTGCTGGAGGACAACGGCAAGGGACCCACGCGGGTCGGCTTCACCTTCGACACGCCGCTCGAGGATCCCTCCCTCGTGTTCATCCGCTGGAAGGACGGCGCGCTGCGCCCCTTCACCCCGCCGCCCGTGGGCGAGCGCCTCGCGCTCTGACTCGACTTTCGCCATTTTGAGGAGAGCGAGCAAGGGAGCAGCGGAGCAGCAGGGAAGAGACGGCCACCGGACTGGTTGTGAGGTCGACCAAGACTTCTCCCGTCCAGTACACGATGACCGCCCCTGCTCTCAACACACTGCTGACGCTGCTTCTGTCCCTGCGGCCCGTTTTCACTCAACCCTCGTTCCTTCGCTTCCTCACCTTGTTTGCTGGCTGGGTCGGTACCCGGGGCGTGCACGCCGTCACCGAGTCCCTGGTGTCCGCGGGAGTCTCCGGCGTGAGACACCACGCGGCCTTTCACCGCTTCTTCTCACGGGCCCGCTGGAGTATTGACCAGATAGGTCGACTGCTGTTGCTGCGATTGGTCGCGCTCACCCCTGGGCCTGTGCGCCTGGCGCTCGACGACACGCTGTGCACTCACAAGGGGCCCAAGGTGTTCGGCCTGGGTGCGCACCTCGACCCGGTCCGCTCGACACGACGCAGGCGCGTGCTGGCCTTTGGCCATGTCTGGGTGGTGCTCAGCGTGCTGGTGCCTGTGCCTTTCTCCGAGCGGGTGTGGGCTCTCTCCGTCCTCATGCGGCTGTACCGCAGCCAGACTGATTGCCAGAAGAAGGGAGACAAACATTTCAAGAAGACACAGCTGGCGCGTCTGCTGGTGGAGCAGGTGTCGAAGTGGCTCCCCGACAAGACCGTGGAGTTGGTGGCTGACTCCGCCTACGCTTGCCGGGAAGTGCTACGCCACCTGCCACGGGGTGTCGTTTTCGTCGGAGCCATGCGCGCGGATGCCTCGCTGCACCGTCCGCGCATTCGCCAGTGCCGCTCGCCTGTCACAGGCCGACGGCTGACCAAGGACATCCCCCTGCCCAAACCCGAGAAGCTCGCCCGGGACAAGGATAATCCCTGGCTGTCCATGACGCTCCTCCTGTATGGCGAGCAGACGCAGATGCGCTACAAGGAACTGGTAGCACGCTGGCCACGTCCCGCTGGAAAGACACTGCTCAAAATCGTCATCGTCCAGGTGCTACGTGGAGACATGCCTTTGCGTGTCTTCTTCTGCACCGACTCGAGCCGTACCGCTCGTCAGGTGATTGAAAGCTATGCATGCCGGTGGGGAATCGAGGTGCTCTTCCGCGACCTCAAGCAGATGATGGGCTTCTCCTCGTCGCGAGCGCGCTCTCCTCTGGCGGTGCTGCGCACGGCTCCCTGGGTGGGAACGTGCTACACGCTGCTGGTCATCTGGGCCATGGAACTGAAGTGGGACACCGCTGCGATGGGGCTGCCCGTGCGTCCCTGGTACCGCACCAAACACACGGTCAGCTTCGCTGATATTCTTCGCCTGGCCCAGCGCACCCTGGCCTCCGCGGATTGGGTCAACCCACATCTCCTTCTCGCTGCTTTGAATGACCCTACTTCACAGCCTCGGCCGAAAGCCGCATGAGTTGAGCGGTTTCTCCGCCCCAAAATGGCGAAAGTCGAGTCAGAGTTGGTCTCCAGTTTCCGCTCAAAGCGGAGGTCGAAAACGAGATCGAACCCCTTGAAGGCTGCCGTCACCTGTAGTTGGCGTTCGGCACTCGCGCGCTGCTTGTGCCAGTCGGACTCCAGCATCTGCGACGTCCCTTCATGGTCGTACGGAACGCGCCCCTTATAGTTGCTGGACCATGTCTGGATCTGGTCGGCCCGCCGCAGCGCATCTCCGTACTTCGCCACAAATGGCGCGACGAACCGGCTATGACATTCCGAGCAGTAACCGTCGCCATCTGATTCTGAGTCCGCCAGGACAGGCTCACATAGCCACTGCTGGTCCGGCACAGGTGACAAGCAACTTCTACAGCGGACACTCTTGCAACGAAAGCAGTGGCGCCTCCAGCGGAACAAACCAAATTTCCTCTTGCAATCAGGGCAGGTCGAGACGGACAAGAGCGTTCCTCGAAGGCAGGGTACGTTTGGAAACGGGTCTTGCACCTTGCCCGAGCAGGCACTCCCGCGACAACTGTGAAGAGACTTCTTGGCTCACCTGCTGGGCTCGTGGGACGCGCGTCAGGCAGGTGGAGCCGGACCCGTGGAGCCCTCGTGCGTCCAGGTGAGGGCACATGCGGCTCTCAGCCTCTGCTGTATCTCTCCGAACCGAACCGTACCTCCCCTCCTCTGCACACTCTCAGGGCCGCTGCGCTGGCCAGTTGAAGTTGATGACCTGCTGTACGATTCCCGCCCAGAGCGCCTGCGCCTGCTGCATCTGCGCGGGCCTCGGTGGCACATTAGGGGCACTACCCCAGAAACCGGCTCCCGGTTCGTTCTCGCTCTCGTTGTAGACGAGTGCCGAAAGCGGCGGTGAGCCCGGCAGATTCGCGTGCAGGTGGTTGTTAAGCTCGCCTAACGGTTCAGACCAGCCATAGTGCGGATCGATCCGTACGTTCGTTTGCGCGTAGTACTCCTGCGTGAGCCGCGTATACGTCCCGATCTGCCTGCTCGGCAGACCTTGCGCCCAACTGACGAGCAATCTGTACAGCAGGTCCTGGTCAACCATTGTGCGCAGCCCTCGGTCCTTCGCTCGACTCGACCGTCATTTTTCGTCGGATCCTCACGGCCATCTATACCCGGTGAAGCGCACGCGTCCAGGCTCGCCTGCGGGGCCCATGGAGCGCCCCGCGCGTCAGACAGGTGAAACGGTGCCCGTGGAGCCCTCGCGCACGTCGGACAGGTGGAGCCGGGCTCGTGGAACCCTCGCGCGTCGAGGCTTACCTGCTGAGCCCGGTGGAGCCCCCGCGCGTCCAGGCTCGACTGCTGGCCCGGTAGAAGTCTGCGAGGATGGCGGCCCCGCAGCCCTCGGCGTTCAGCGCCACGGCACAAGTAAGGCGACCAACCGTGCCAGTGCATTGATCCTCGGACTGTCCAGTCGCCATGTGCATCGGCCGGATCGCCCAGGAGTACGGACGCGCGGACCGGCTACTGCGGCTTGAAGACGTGCTTGAACCTGGCCAGATTGAGCACGTCTTCCCAGCGAACTCCGTGGTGTCCGATGGTGCGGACGCTGAAGAGCGGTTTGATCGGGCACACGTAGATGATGCAGCGCCCGTCGCCGAAGTCTCGGAACATCATGATCGCGTCGCGGAAGTGCCAATCGACCGAGCCGAACACGTCATCGCCCCGGCCCGGCGTGCTGATCATGGCGCCCTTCGGGTCAGTGTAGGCGGCGAAGTGGCACCGGCCATACGGTGGGAACTCCACAGTACGCTCATCTACGGCGGTGACGCCTTCAATGTTCTTGAGCACGTAGTCCAGCGCCTTCCGGCGGTTGGCGTTCTGCTGTCCGTTGCCGCTGGCGAAAAAATTGCCCATGCATGCCCCCGTAGTTGCGGACGCAGCCTACCGGGTGAGATCGTCAGCGTGCAAAGCGGAAGATGGTGGATGCTGCCTGGGCAGGCGAGTACCCCAAGGAGCCTCCACAGCCTGCCCACCGGCCCGGCGCACAGCCTGGGGGACATCCACCGGATCGTTCCCCCGCTCCGTCCCGCCTCGTCCCGTTCAATTCCCCGCTGGAGGGGCACACTTGGGGGCACATGCGGCCCCCAGCCTTCCAACGGGCGGGGTCAACGACGGCGAGACGCGCGCCCCGAGGGCGCGCCGACACATGGAAGCGGCGGGAGAGCGCGCCCGCGTCGGACACGCGGCACCCCTCGGGACAGCTTACGCGCTCCGTGCAGTCTTGCGCCGTGGCACGTCGAGTTCCGCCAGCCTGTCCGCTCCCTCCTCTGCAACCTTCGCCAATTCGTCCGCCGCTTCCCGCGCACCGAACGAAGACCCGAGCCAGCCCCGCAGAGCGTCCGCCACTTCTGCGGCCGTCTGGAAGCGCTCCGAGCATGAACGCGCCAGCAGCTTGCACAGGGGCACCTTCAACGACTGCGGAAGCTCCTTGGTCAGCGCGTCAAGCTCCTCGGGCGTGTAGGTCGCTGCCCGCCAGATCATGCCCTCCACCTCGTCAGGGCAGCCCGCTTTTTTCGCCCGCCCGATCGCTCGCTCCACGCGGGCACGCTTGCTGCGGGAGAGCGCCGCTTTGACCTTCTCCGGTACACCGTCAGGCGCATAGAGCAGGTTTTCTCCGGTGGCGCTCTCCAGCATCACCAGCCCGAGGGAGAACAGATCCGAGCGGGCATCGGGCGTGAAGCCCATGAGCATCTCAGGCGAGGAGTAATAGGCGTCGCCCTGGGGGCGCCGCACCGTGGACACGACGCGACCGGGCAAGCTGGAGAGCGCAAGACCGAAGTCCGCCAGTTTCACGCCTCCGCGCCAGTCGATGAAGATGGTGGCGGGATTGATCGCACGGTGAACGATACCCAGCGGGCGCCCGCTCGTATCCGTGCGGGTGTGGGCGTGGTGCAGAGCATCCGCGACCTTCGCGCCCACGTAGAGCACGAAAGATGGCGAGAAGTACCCGCCACCCTCCATCGCCAGAGTCAGCAGATCCTCCAAGCGGTTGGCTTCGGGGTGTTCGATGATGACGTACCAAGCCCCCTCCGCCTTGTGCATCCCGAGGACGCGCAGAATACCCGGGTGCTCCAAGGCCATGGAGAGCTTCACCTCTTCCTCCAGCTTCGCGCGGGCCTTGAAGGCGCGCGCGCCAGCCCGCCCGCTCGGCAGTCCAATGGCCTTGAGGAGAACGCGGCCCCCGGGACCATCTGCGGTGCGCTTGCGAGCCAGAAACAGACTCAGCCCGTGATTGGCCTCTCCCAGGTGCTTGCGGAACTCGTAGGACACCCCTCCCTCAGAAAAGAGGATGGCCCCTTTTGGGATGTGAAACTCCGTAGCCTCCATGTGCGGGACTCTCCTTGAACTCGCGGGGCGCAATCGCCGCGCGTGGAAGAGGAAACTACCCAGGAAATGGGCATGGAGTGAACGACGTCGAAGGTCAGAAAAAGAGCGTGCGGGACAGAGGAAAATTTGCCTGCCTACCTGGGAGGTAGCCGCCAAGGAAGACAGCCGCGCGCACGAGTGATCAGCGCTGCGGCTGTGGCGCTCTCTCCACGGGCCGGGCGGCCCGAGCAGAGCAGCCGGGCCTCCGACGCGCGCGCGCTCCAGATCCACGGGCCGGGCTGTCCGAGCAGAGCACCCGGAGTATCCGACGCGCCCCGTGCGACCCTGATCATCGCTGCGGCCTCTGGCGCGCTCCACGGGGCCGGACTGCCCGAGCAGAGCACCGGAAGTGTCCGGCGCGCGCGTGCGGCCTTGGCGCGCTCTCCACCGGGGCCGGGAAGCAGCGGCGCCCATGCGCCGCTGCGGGTGTCGAACGCGGGGCGCTACTCGGGCCGCTCGAGCTTCCAGCGGTAGACGGGACGGGCGCGGCCCTCCATGCCCGTCACTCTCCCGGTGCCGTCCTTCAATTCTTCCACGGGAAGGGTACGGTCCCCACCTGCGAGCAAGCACACGGGCGCCTTATCCCCGTTGGGAAACTCCACCCGGTCATACCTCACGACAACATACCCGGGCTTGCCGCTCCGGGACGGCTCGGGCACGACCCACAGGTGCCCGATAAACCGCGTGCCCACGGGAACAGGCTTCTTTGAGCGCGTCTGTTGTGTCTGGTCGGGAAGTGTCACGCCGACGACGGGGCCGGACCGCAACCAAGAGTCCCCAACTGCCTTGTACCTGTCGTCAAGGAGCACGCTGACCCCGTCGTCGCCCCACTTCCATTTCTCGTCCATCAACTCCCACGCGCCTGCGGGGCACTCGAAGGGCTCGGGCCGCACCTGGGCACCGGGGCACCCGGCGGCAACGGCTGCGACGGTGCCCACAATCGCAAAGGACTTGCACCACGCGAGGAGTTCAGCGGTGTGCGCGCCGCGCTGCGGCTTCTGTGCCCGTGCGGTGGGCGGTTGCTTGGAGGCGTCAGGCTTCTCGGTCGTCACGGTTGATCCTTCCTTCTGTACGGCGGCAGGAACTGCGGACGCTGAGTCCACCGCTTGCCCCGTTGGGGGCGTCGAAGCGTTCGGGGCCGTTCCCGCTCGGGAATCAGGGACGGCAGGCGGCGCGGGCAGCGTGGTGGGGCTCGCACTTGGAGCGGACGCGACAACGGGCGCGCGTGTCTCGGCTGGGGGCGTGTGCTCCTCCCCCTGGAAAGGCCAGAAGGCCAGCGCGGCAGCCAGCACAGCGGCAGCCACCGCGCCCCCTATGGCCAGCCCCTTGCGCCAGCGGAGCACGCGCGAGGCGAGCGCGCCCACGTGGAGAGCCAGCCGAGCAGCCAAGCCGCGCCGCTCCGTCTTGGGAAGCTGGAGCAGGTTCGCGTCTTCCGGGGGGGCTCGCTGCTCCGAGGGAGGGTGAATAGGCGCGGCGTACTCCTGCCCCTTGTGCTCCTCCAGTTCCGCTAGCTCGCGCTCCACGGCTTCGGCGCTCTCTGGCCGGTCTTCGGGCTCGCGCTCTAACAGGTCCATCACCAGATCGCTAAGAGCCTCGGGCACTCGGGGATTCTTCACCCGAGGAGACGCGGGCATCTCCCGCAGACTGTTGAGCACGGGTTTCCCGTCCTCCTCCGTGGGGCGCGGCTCCGTTAGCACCTCGTAGAGCATCACCCCCAGGGCAAAGAGTTCGTCTGCCACCTGGAACGGGTAGCGAGCGCCGGGCTTGTTCTTGTTCTCCCGAGCGAAGCGGAACACCTGTGGGGGCTGATAGCGCGGGGTGCCTGGGGGAATGGGAACGTCCGTCAACTCCTCCGAGTGAGCGTGAATCGCGCACCCAAAGTCGATGATGATCGGCTCCCCGTCGCTCTTGCGGATCAGCACGTTGGACAGCTTCAAGTCTCGGTGAAGCACGCCCCGCGCGTGCAGGTACGCCAGAGCGGCGGCGATCTTCCGAAACACGCGGATGATCTCTTTCGCTGTGGGATGCTTGCGCTCCACCCATTGGGCCAGCGTCCAGCCCTCTACATAGTCCAGGACGACGAAGACGTTTCCCTTCCGCGCGTCGGGATACTTGCCGTAGCCGTGCGGCTTGATGACGTTGGGATGATCCATCGTCAGCAGGATCGCCAATTCACGCAGCGTGCGGGCGTGCGTCCGCTTATCGTCGCAGCTGGCTTCCCGGTGAAGGGCGAATTTCAGAGCGAAAGGCTTGCCGTCCTTCTCCACCAGCAGCACGGCACCAAAGCCCCCACTGCCCAGCGCCCGCACGACCTTCCAGCCGTCAATCATGGTGCCCGCTGGGAGCCCCTTGCTTCTCATGAGCGCGATCACCGCTTGCCCTCCTGCGGGCGCGGCGCGAGTTCCACGTTCCCCACCCGCAGGAAACGGCCGTCCGCCCCGCTCACTTCGAGGGTGAAGAATACCCCCGCCCCTGCGGGCGGATCGTCCGTTTCCACCAGCACATGCCGAGACGTTCCGGGTGGAATCTCCTCCATCGCGGGGGTCACAAGGCGCACGGTTACGGGGGTTCCGTCCTTGCTCTTGAACGTCGCCACGCGCGGCGCCCACGGCTGCCTGGTCGGGTTCATGATCTCCACGTCTACGAGAGCCCAATCACTCCCCCGGAAGGACACACCCCCCTTTGACACGAGGCCGCCCGAGCCATCCGCGTACCGCTCAAACGTCCGCGCCAGGATGCCCCTGTCCGGGAGGAGGCCCGAGCGCCGGAACGCGGTGGGGCTCTGAGCGCCACAACGAGCGCGCAGTTCATCAATCCGCGCCTGACAAGCTGCGCCGGGTTGCTCCGTCTGCCGCGTCACTTCAATCCACGTGTCCACCTCGGAGGGGTGAGGAACGATCCTGAACGCGGCGCGCTCCTGCTCTCCATCCGCGAACGTGACCGACACTTCCGAAGGCTGATCCGCCTGTGGCTCTGTGACAGGTTCGATAAGCAGAGATTTCTTGCCCACGTCCACGACGCGGATGCGGGACTCGTCCACCTTGATGGACTCTTCACGGATCAGCCCGTCAAAGTGGAACGCGATCCCAATGCCCTTTGCGCCGCGTACCTCGGGCAGCGGATCAGCGGGGTTGCCGGAGACAGAGATCGAGCGCTGACGATGGGTGCGATTCGGTGTCGGTTGCGCCCGTGCCACGGCCCCGAGGAGTAGGAGCACGAGGGCCAAGGTAGAGGATTGGAGCAAAGGTGCATGACCTCCTAGGTGGGCACCCTAGCAGTTTCCCGCAGTACTTCGCGCGTGGGCTGCGCTCACCCGTGGGGCGGCCTAGTTCGCCTGGCTCTCTCGCGGACGCGCTACATGGGCCGGACTGCCCAAGTAGAGCGGCCGAGCATCCGACGCGCGCGTGCTCCACGGGAAGTCCTGCTGCGGCCCGTAGCGCGTTCCACAGGGCCGGTCGGCCCGAGCAGAGCACCGGCCGTGTCCGACGCGCGCCGTGCTCCACGGGTAGCCTTGCTGCGACCCTGGCACGCGCACCACGGGCCGGGCAGCCAAAGCAGAGCGGCCGAGCGTCCGACGCGCGCGTGCTCCATGCTGATCACCGCTGCGGCCCTGGCGCGTGCTCCACGATGAGCGCTGCTGCGGCCCTGGCCAACGCCAGGGGGAAGGATTGCTCGAGCAGGGCGGCCCGGAGTGCCCGACGAGGGCCACGTCACGGGAGCCCTGCTGCAGCCCCTGGCGCGTGCTCCACGTGTCGTGCTGCCAGAGCGGGGCGGCCGGGAGTGCCCGATGCGCTCGCGTGCTCCACGGGGGCCGGGGGGCGCCCAAGCAGGGCGGCCAAGCGTCCGACACGCGCGTGCTCCACGGCGCCACTTGGCTTGGGTTGGCCCTCGCGCCGGAACCAAGCTCGCACATGCAGTGGGCACTCCCAGGTGCACCAGACTCGCTCGCACTCCTGCTCCCCCCTCAGGAAACCGATAGAGCCGTTGCAGGCCCTCCCAGTTTCCTACGCAGGAGGAGCGTAGAAGAGGGCTGCACACGGAAACTCCTACTTCGGAGGCAACGTCGCCAGCCAGCGGAAGCGGGGGGGACGGCGCTTGCTTCTAAGCCGAACCCGATTAATATAGGAACCTCATTAAGAAAAGGACCTTCGTTATGAAGACCATCAAGACTGAGGTGGACGTCGAGACCTACAGCGAACTCGTGCGCATGCGCCGAAGTGAGGGGCTGCCGAGCGTCTCAGCGCTGTTCCTGAAGATGTGCGGGGTGCTAACGGACGATACTGAGGCGCGCGAAATCGTGGAGAAGGCACGCAGGAAGATCACAAGGCTGGAAGCAGGAACTCAGTTTAGGCTGCGCGAACTCTTCGGGGACGAGCGGTGGGAGGGGTTCAGCAAGGGTGCCAGACTTCGCGCAGGGCGCCTGTTCCATGAGTACGCGGAGGAGGCGAGCCACGGCATTCTTCTCCTCGGTAAGACGTCTGCTAATCACCGTCGGTACGAAAAGCGCTAATCCGTCTGAGGGCTCCTGAGTGGTGGGGCCCGCCTCGCCACGGAGCAGAGCGGGCATTTACGTTCTTCCCTCTGGGGCGCCCAAAATGGCGAAAGTCGAGTCTGAGCCATGAGGAGCAGCAGCCGCGGAGAGCTGGCTGAAGGCTCCTCACACGAGGTGGACGACCTCGCCACGGAGGTGGCGGACCTTCTGCTCCACCAGCAGGCGGTAGAGCCTCTGGGTGACGATCATCCTCGGGAGGGGGTGGTAGAAATTCCCGCGCATACCGAACTTCTGCCGGGTGAACACCCAGTCCAGCTCCCCGAGGCTGTCACGCGAGACATGGAGGGAGGAGAGCAATTGGTGCCCGAGGACATGGCCGTCGGGACAGCGGCTCGGGTCGGGTTGGGGGTAGAGGTAGCTCTGGCCCGCCTGGGTAGGAGGGACGATGTCGGCCGTGGCCGACGGGAGCACGAGTTGGTGATGCTCCGGGGCCGGCCTGCCTCCCCTGCTCACGATGGGACGCAGCTCGTAGCCGGTGATGCGGTGCTGGCGAAGAACCTCGGCCAGCCGAGAGGTGATGACGTACTCGCCGCCCATGGTGATGGCGAGCTCACGGCGCTTGGGGATACGGCGCAACTCCAGGTGCAGCTCGTTCGCCTGCCTGGACCCGGAGCCACAATGAGGACAGGCGGCGGAGTCGTCATAGAGGGTGCCACACTCCGCGCCCGTGGGCCGGAAGAAGGGCCAGAACCCCACCATGACGTACTCGGCGGCCCGTAGCTCGCGCGGTGTGTAGTGGCGATCTACTACACACATGCTGAAGAGCGTGGAGCCCTGAGCGCGGTACTCCCACTCGATGGCCCGCAGCTGCTCCACCAGCGGATGGTTCACCTCCAGCAGCAGGCGGCGCACATGACCCAGCGGCAGCGTCTCCCCCACACCTGGAGGCACATAGCGTTGGGCATCCTCCTCGGACATCCTGAGCTCGAGAATCTCTCGCATGGTTAGAAGTGAATGCCCGGAAGAGGATGGCGCGAGTAGACCCTCCGCATGATGTCCTGCTGCGCATCACGAGACAGCGGCTCAGCCCGACCATATGCATGTTCTCCGCGGAAGGCGTTGGTGATGAGTTGGTGGTAGGCCGGGTCCAGGTCCACCGTCGGCCCGTCCTCGGGACCATCGAGGTACTTGGGGTGGACATGGTGCTTCTGCTTCGCCCTGCCGTAGAGGTGGGGAAAGAGCTTCTTCGCCGAGGCCATTCCCTCGTCGAAGCGCGAGCGCGCCAGCTTCGGGTCCAGGAGGCCCCGGGCCGTGGGATTCGAGGCAGCGGGCTTCTGCTGGGCCGGAGTCTGGGCTGGGGGAGGGTTCGCCGCGGGGGGAGGCTCGGCCTTGGGTGCCGGAGGCGGTTTGCCGGGAGCAGGGGGCTTGGCGAGGCGCGGGAAGCGTAACCGGGGGCCGAGCGCCACGGCTTCCTGCCCATTGCCCCCCGTGCTCTCGTACGCGAACGAAGCGGCTGAAGGGGCACGGGCCCCCACACAGGCCAGGAGAATCACCCAACCGAAGAGCCACCATTGCCACGAAGGTCGTTCCATGAAGCCGAGGCGGTAGCACTCCTCCCAGCCTCACCACAAGCCGACGCGGAGCCCCTCGGCGCTCCCTCGCGTCGAGGACTCGGTGGGCGTGCCCAGATGCTCACCGGGGTTGTCGATGTCCCCCTCTCCGAGATCGCGCCGCACGCGCATGCCGCAGTGCTCGGGCAGACTGCGCTCAGTCCCGGTACGGGGAGCCGTCCTCGCCGCCGAAGAGCGACTCGGCGTCGTCACCGAAGAGCTCCCGCATCATGGCCTGCTGCTCCTCGAGGTACCGCGGCGAGTGGGTGTCCACCTGGAAGAGGAAGACGGACTCCTTGCCGCAGTCGTCACAGGCCACCTCCAGCCGGTCGAGCTTCAGGTGCGCGGGGAGGCCCGGGCTGGAGCTCACGGACTGCTGGACCAGGGACCACGCGCCGCCACACTCACACGCGTGGTCCTGGAGCCACGCGTACTCCTCCGACACCGCCGCCACGGGGATGTGGCCCGGCCCTCCCCGGGGCGAGGCCCCCCCGGTCCCCTTCAGCGAGAAAAAGCCCATGGACGGCTCCACCTTCCTGGACTGCGAGAGAGGACCCGAGGCTACCCGAAGGGGCCGACACCGGACATGCCGGCCCCCGTCCCGGTGTCTACCGGCAGATGCCCCACAACATCTGGAGGCCGCCGCGGGTGAGGACTGCCATGTCCACGACGTTGTCGCCGTCGAAGTCCGACGCGCTCAGCCCCTGGAGCCCCACGTCCTGGGGCCACGCGGTGAGCGCCACGTGCGACGTGAAGGTGCCTCCCGACTGGCCCAGCAAGAGGCCCACCTGGTTGCCCGTGGCGCTCGTCACCAGGATGTCCGGCAGGAAGTCCCGGTTCACGTCCGCCAGCACCACCCGCGACGGCGCCTTCACCGTGGGGTAGGCCACCGGCTCGTAGAAGCGGCCGTTGTTCTGGCCGTACATCACGAGCAGCTGGTTGCGGCTCGCGTCGGCGACGATCAGGTCCATCGCGTCGCCGAGATCGAGCTTCGCCGCCACCAGGCCCCGCGGCGAGCCGCCCGTGGACGTGAGGAGCTGGGGCTGGAAGGTGCCATCGCCCTTGCCCAGGTACACGCCCACGGCCTGGCACGGGGTGGCCGACGACGTGCCGCACGCGGACTCGTGGGTGACGGCGAGGTCCTTCTTGCCATCCCCGTTGAAGTCCGCGGCCACCAGCGCGTAGGCCCCCGAGGACGCGTCCTGGTCGGCCGGCGTCTGCGGCGTGCCGTCGCTCTTCAGCGGCAGCACGGACAGCTTCGAATCACCCCCGCGCAGCACGGCGGCGCTCCACACGTTTCCGCCGAGCTCGTCCACCACCAGGTCGTTGAGATCCAGGCCGAGGCTCCCGGTGGTGAGGGGCGCCTGGAAGTCACCGGTGCCCTTGCCCCGGTACACGCTGAGCGAGGCATCGCCGCTGTTGTTGGCCACGAGCAGGTCCAACGAGCCATCCGCGTTGACGTCCGCGAGCGCCAGGGCCGTGGGCTCCCGGCCGCTCGACCACAGGCTGGGCGTCTGGAAGAGGCCATTGCGGCGGTTGAGCAGCACGGCCACCGACTTGCCGTCGTTGTTCGCCGTGACGAGGTCATCGTCCCCGTCCTTGTCCACATCCCCGAGTGCGACGGCCTTGGGGTCTCCCGCGAAGGAGTACGGCACCGGGGCCAGGAAGCCGCAGTTGCCCGCGCAGATGACGCCGCCATCCGGACAGGCGCCCGGGCACGCGGCGCCACTGGCGCACGCGGGCTTCGCCGCGAAGGTGCCGCCATCGCTGCGCACCACCAGCACGCCGCCATCCGTGCCTCCATCCTCGTTGTTTCCACCGGCACCGCCGGGAGGAAGGCCTCCCCCTCCACCTCCAGGCAGCGGGCGCTCCGGCTCACAGCCGGGCGAGAACACGAGCACCGCGCTCAGCGCGCAGACGAAGAAGGCGAAGAAGGAAGGACGTGGCGTGGACACGAGGCGTGAACCTCCGGAAAAAGAGAGGTCCGCAGTGTAGACACCTCGCCCGCGCTACGCGCTGTTTCCGCTCCGCTCGCGCTCGCGGCGGTGGATGGTGGAGACGTCGATGCCGAGGATTTCCGCTGCCTTCGTCTTGTTGCCACCGCACTGCGCGACGACATAGGCGATGTACTCGCCCTCGAGCTGACGCAGTGGGATGAGGCGGCCCTGGGCGCGTGACAGGGGATGGGAGTCCACCGTCACACCGGGCGCATGGAGCTGGAGCGTGGGCAGGTCCACCGTCTCCCGCACCGTCACCACGGCGAGGCGCTCGACGAGGTTCTCCAGCTCGCGCACGTTGCCGGGCCACGGCGCGGCGGCGAGCGCGGCGAGGGCCTCGGGGGAGAAGCCGGCCAGGCGCGCGCGGGGGTTGCGCCTGCGGGACACGGAGACGAAGTGCTCCACCAGCAGGGGAATGTCCTCGCGCCGCTCGCGCAGGGGCGGCACGTGCAGCGGCACCACGTTGAGGCGGTAGAAGAGGTCCTGCCGGAAGCGGCCCTCGCGCACGCGCGTCTCCAGCTCCTGGTGCGTGGCGGCCACCACGCGCACGTCCACCTTGCGCGAGGCGTCCGCGCCCACCGCGCGCACCTCGCCGTCCTCCAGCACGCGCAGCAGCTTGGCCTGGAGCTCGGGCGCCATGTCGCCAATCTCGTCCAGGAAGAGCGTGCCCCCGTCCGCCTCCAGGAAGAGGCCCCGGCGCGGCGTGGTGGCGCCGGTGAAGCTGCCCTTCACGTGGCCGAACAGCTCGCTCTCCAGCAGCGCGTTGGGGATGGCCGTGCAGTTGACGGCCACGAAGGGGCCGTCCTTGCGCGGGCCCTCGAAGTGCAGCGCGCGGGCCACCAGCTCCTTGCCGGTGCCGCTCTCGCCGCGCACCAGCACCGGCGCGTGGGAGTGCGCCACGCGCTCGATGAGCTCGTACAGCGAGCGCATGGGCGCGCTGCGGCCCACCAGCGCCCCGTAGGCCGAGCGGTCCCCCACCGCCTGACGCAACGCCCGGTTCTCCTCGCGCAGCCGCCGCTCGGCGATGGCGCGCTGCACGTACAGCAGCACCTCGTCCAGGCGGAAGGGCTTGGTGAAGTAGTGCGTGGCGCCGCGCCGCATGGCCTCCACCGCGTTCTCCACCCCGCCGAAGGCCGTCATGATGAGCACCGGCAGCGTGGGGTCCACCTTGCGCACCCCGGCCAGCACGTCGAAGCCGTCCACCGTCTCCATGCGCAGGTCGCACACCACCGCGTCCAGCACGCGCCCGTTCACCACCGCGAGCGCCTCCTGCCCGCTGGTGGCCACGTCCACCGTATAGCCCGCGTCCGTGAGGTGGTCGGCCAGCAGCCGCGCCATCTCCACGTGGTCATCCACCACCAGCACTCGTCCCTCAGACGGCATGTCGCTCCTCGCTCGGCGGGGGCGTGGCCGGCCACCACAGCGTCACGCACGTGCCCTGCCCGGGCTCGCTCTCCAGTTCGATGCGGCCCCCGTGGTTGCGGACGATCTGCGCCACCACCGTCAGCCCCAGGCCCGTGCCCTGGCCGCGCTTCTTCGTGGTGAAGAAGGGGTCGAAGACGCGGTTGAGGCTCTCCGGTGGAATGCCGCACCCGTCGTCGCGCACCGTCATCCGCACCCCGCTCCACGCCCCCGGCTCGCCCGGCGCCTCCGCGTGCGCGGTGATGCGCACCGCCCCCCCGGGCTCGCACGCGTCGCACGCGTTGAGCGCCAGGTTGAGCACCACCTGCTGCAGCTGGTCCGGGTCCGCCGACAGCGAGGGCAACCCCTCGGGCACCTCCACCTCCAGCTTCACCTTGCGCCGCTCGGCCTCGCCGTGGAGCAGCTCCTGCGCGCCCCGCAGCAGCGGCTCCAGCGCCACGCCCTTCACCGGCGCCGGCTGCACCCGCGAGAAGTCCAGCAGCTGGCGGATGGTGCGGCTCACCCGGTCTATCTGGTCGATGATGACCTGCATGCCCGCGGCCTGCGGGTGCTGCGCGCCCAGCTTGCCCAGCACGTACTCGGCCCGGCCGCGCACCACGCCCAGCGGGGTGCCAATCTCGTGCGCGATGCCCGCGGCGAGGATGCCCACCGTGGCCAGCTTCTCCGCGCGCAGCAGCTGGGACTCGAGCGCGTGCACGTTGCTCAGGTCCTCCACCACGAGCAGCACGCGCACCTCGGCGTCCGGGCGCGCCAGGGGCACGGCGTGGATGCGGTACTGGCCCTCCTCGCCGAAGAGGGGCAGCGGCTCGCCATGCAGGCTGAGGACGCGCTCGGCGGAGCAGGCCGCCTCCACCAGCGAGGCGAGCCGGTCCACCACGGCGGCGGGCGCATGGGGGAAGGCCTCGGGGAGCGTGGCGCCCACGGCGGTGGAGGGCAGCCGCTCGCGCAGGGCCTGGTTGACGGCGGTGATGCGGCCGGCCGCGGAGAGCGCGAGGACGCCGGTGGGGATGTTGTCGAGGATCTTCTGCGTCTTCTCGTGCAGGTGGGCCAGCTGGTCCGCGTGGCGGCGGCTCTCCTGGAGCGCGACGGCGCGGCGCGAGGCGACGATGACGTAGGCGCCGAAGACGGAGAGGAAGAAGGTGACGAGGATGGCGCCGAGCGCCACGCGGAGGATGACGCCGCGCTCGTGGGCGCGCAGCTCGCGGGTGGAGGAGAAGGTGGCCACGGACCAGTGGGCGCCGCCGCGCATGCGGATGTCCGTATAGGCGGCGATGACATCCGCCGAGCCCAGGCCCAGCAGCGCGGCCTCGTTGTCGGGGATGCGCACGGTGCCGCGCTCGCCCGCGCGCATGTGGGCCACCAGCTCCACGTAGGCGGGAGTGCTGTGCCCCTCGGCCTCCAGCCGCTTGTGCCAGTCGATGAGGGAAGGGGCGCTCGCCGGAGTGGGCACGCCGTACGCGCCGAGCAGCAGCAGCTTCGCCTCCGGCTGCGTGGCGATGAGCTTCAGGGGCGCGAAGGAGGGCTCGGTGTCCACCAGCACGGCGACCGAGCCTCCGGGCCCATCCTCGGAGGGGGCATAGGCGGTGGCGAAGACGCGGAACCAGCCGCCGGGCGCGGCGGCCACGGGCGGAGAGGTGAGGATGTCTCCGGGCGGCCGGGCGAGCGCCTCGCGGGCCGTCTCGGTGAGCACGGTGCCCACGGCGCCGCGGGTGACGGCGGGGCCGGCGCGCCGGTCCATGATGGCGAAGCGCTGGTCCCCCTGCGAGTCCAGGACGACGATGGCCTTGTACTGGCCCACCACCTCGAGCAGGGCGAGCAGCTCGCGCCGGTGCTCGGCGATGGAGCCGGGGCGGGAGAGGAGCTCACCGGCGAAGCGGAGGTCAT
>NZ_DBNGVP010000013.1:0-15375 GCF_057119385.1 Archangium sp.
CCCGCTCGAAGGACGCGCTGGGCTCGCTCTCGGCGCGCCTGCTCGTGGCCTTCCTGCTGCCCACGCTGCTCTTCCTCGCGCTCACGGGGACGGCCGTCTACGCGCTGGCCCGCTCCATCCTCGAAGACGAGCTGGGCTCGAGCCTCTCCGCCATCGCCGCCGCCACGGCGAGCCAGGTGAGCGGCGAGCGCATGCTCACCATCGAGCCCGGTGACGACACCACCGGCACGCGCACGTGGCGCAACCTCGTGCGCCTGCTCACCGAGGTCCGTGACTCCAGCGGCGTGCGGCGCCTGTACGTCGTGGACACGCAGGGCCGCGTCCGCGCGGACGTGGGCGGCGAGCTCCCCGTGGGCACCGAGGTCCCCGAGCTCGCGCGCGACAGGCTCGAGCTGTCCCGCGTCTTCTCCGGTGAGCGCGCCGCCAGCCAGGTGCTCTTCCGAGGCTCGGATGGCCGCCTCTACAAGACGGGCTACGCCCCGGTGCGCCGTGAGGGCCAGGTCGTGGGCGCCGTCGCCGTGGAGGGCAGCGCCGCCTTCTTCGGCCCCCTCGCCCGCCTGTCCCGGAGCTTCGCGGCGGCGAGCGGCGTGGCCCTCGCGGTCCTCGGCCTCGTCGCCATCCTCACCGCGCGCGGCCTGGCGCGGCCACTCCACCGGCTCATGGCCTCGGCGCTGCGCATCGGCCGGGGTGACCTGACGACGCCCGTGCCTCCCGAGCCCACGCGGGAGATCGGCGTGCTGGCGCGCGAGCTCGAGGTCATGCGCGGCGCCCTGGAGAGCCGTGACCGGCAGCTCAAGCTGATGCTGGCGGGCGTGGCCCACGAGGTGCGCAACCCGCTCGGTGGCATCTCCCTCTTCTCGGGCATCCTCGCGGAGGACCTGAAGGCCGGCGCCCACGAGGAGGCCGCCGAGCACGTGGCGCGCATCCAGCACGAGGTGGAGTACCTCCAGCGCATCGTCGAGGACTTCCTCGCCTTCGCCCGGGAGCAGCCGCTGTCGCGCTCGCCCGTGGCCGCGCCGGACCTGCTCACCGAGGCCAGCATCCTGCTCGCGGCGGACGCGGCGGCCCGCGAGGTGACGGTGGAGGTGGTGGCCGAGCCCGCCGTGCTCGAGGCGGACGGCAGCCTCCTCACGGCCGCGCTGGTGAACATGGTGAAGAACGCGGTGCAGGCCTCGCCCCCCGGCGGCAAGGTGCGCGTCACGGGCCGCGGCGAGGGCCTCGGCTACACCATCCGCGTCGAGGACTCGGGGCCCGGTGTGCCCGAAACCGAACGCGAGCGCATCTTCGAGCCCTTCTTCACCACGCGCGAAAAGGGCACCGGCCTGGGCCTGCCCCTGTCCCGCAAAATCGCCCGCGCCCACGGGGGAGACCTGCGGCTCGTCGCTCTGCCGGGCGCCACCACCTTCGAGCTCACCCTCCCCCTCGTCCCGGCACCGGAACGCCCGTGAACCAGGCGGCCGGGCGAGCCCCCGCACGCTGAGTGTGCCTCGTGGAAATGTGAGGACCTGCACGACCTGTTGCGCGGACGACAGCCAGTCCGCCGGGCCGGACATGAGGTCGCCGGGACGCAGTAAGAGACGGGTGGGCTGCTCGGCAGGTTCCATCTCCATTTTGCCCCGCGGAGGGCCGCTCGACGTGTCCCGCCAGTCCGACGGAGATCTCACCGCCTACGACTCCCTGCACTCCGTCTTCGGGGTCGCGGGAGCCGAGCAGCGGCTCGACACCGAGCGCGAGCAATTCCGCATGCTGGCCGAGGCCCTGCCTCAAATCGTCTGGACGTCCCGGCCCGACGGCGTCCAGGACTACCTCAACCGCCGCTGGTACGAGTACACCGGCCTGGACCCCGAGGAGTCGCGGGGCAATGGGTGGAAGCAGGCCTTCCACCCCGAGGACATGGCCGAGGCCGAGAAGCGCTGGCGCCACAGCCTGCTCACCGGGGAGCCCTTCGAGATCGAATACCGCTGCCGCCGGCTGGACGGCGTCTGGCGCTGGTTCCTCGGCCGCGCCATCCCGGTCCATGACGCCCAGGGCCGCATCGTCCGCTGGTTCGGCACCTGCACGGACATCGACGACCAGAAGCGCACCGCCGACGTGCACGGCTTCCTCGCCGAGGCCAGCGCCCTGCTCGCCCTCACGCTGGATCCCGAGGAGACGCTGCGCAACCTCACGCGGATGATCGTCCCGCGCCTGGCGGACTGGTGCACGGTGGACCTGGTGCGGCAGGACGAGACGGTCGAGCGCGTCGCGGTGACGCACACCGACAGCCTCAAGGAGCCGCTCATCTGGGAGCTGGCGCGCCGCGAGCCCGCGGACCTGCACCATGCCACCCACGGGCTCGGCTACGTGCTGCGCACCGGCGAGCCGGAGCTGCTGGAGGTCATCCCGGACGCGATGCATTCCCAGCTCGCGCGCGACGCGCACGGCCTGCGGCTGCTGCGGGAGCTGGGCATGCGCTCCTCCATCATCGTGCCGTTGGTGGTGCACGGGCGGACGCTGGGCAGCATCACGCTGGTGCAGGCCGGGAGCGTCCGGAGCTTCTCCGCCGCGGACCTGTCGCTGGCCGAGGAGTTCGCGCGCCGCGCCGCGCTCGCGCTGGACAACGCACGCCTGTACCGCGAGAGCCAGGACGCCATGCGCCGGGCCCAGCACGAGCAGTACCTCGCCGAGCAGGCCCGCGCCATGCTGGACACGCTGCTCGACGCGGCCCCCGCCGGCATCGCGCTCTTCGACCGGACGCTGTGCTTCGTGCGCGTCAACCGCACCCTGCAGGACATCAACCGCAAGCCCGCCGCGGACCACCTGGGACACACCATGCCCGAGGTGCTCTCCACGCAGGGCCCCGGCGTGGACATCGTGGTGAAGTCGCTGCGGCGCGCGCTGGAGACGGGCGAGACGCAGACGGTGGAGTCCGCCACCCGGCTGCCCTCCGGCGAGGAGCGGGCCTGGCTGGCGCGCTATGCGCCCGTGCGCTCGGCCGAGGGCACCACGCTGGGCGTGGCCACCGTGGTGCTGGACATCACCGAGCGCAAGCGCGCCGAGGCCGAGCGCGAGCGCCTCATCGCCGCCCTGGAGCGCAGCAACAAGGAGTTGGATCAGTTCGCCTACGTGGCCAGCCATGACCTGAAGGCCCCGCTGCGCGGCATCGCCAACCTGTCGCAGTGGATAGAGGACGACCTGCGGGCCGTGATGACGGACGAGACGCGCGAGCAGATGCGGCTGCTGCGCGGGCGCGTGGAGCGCATGGAGGCGCTCATCAACGGCATCCTCGACTACAGCCGCGCGGGCCGGGTGCGGGGCCGGCCGGAGCCGGTGGACGTGGGCAAGCTGCTCACCGAGTGCGTGGAGCTGCTCGCCCCCCCCGCCGGCACGCACGTGGAGCTGGCCCCCGGCATGCCCACCCTGCGCACCGAGCGGGTGCCCCTGCAGCAGGTGTTCCTCAACCTGCTCGGCAACGCCTTCAAGCACGCTCAGTCGTCCGACACGCGGGTGCGGGTGGACGCCCGGCAGTTGGACGCCTTCTGGGAGTTCTCCGTGGCCGACAATGGCCCGGGCATCGCACCCGAGTACCATGAACGCATCTGGGGCATCTTCCAGACGCTGCGCGCCCGTGATGAAGTGGAGAGCACCGGCATCGGTCTGTCGGTGGTGAAGAAGAGCGTGGAGGCACGCGGGGGGCGTGCCTGGCTGGAGTCCTCCCCTGGCCAGGGGGCTACCTTCCGTTTCACCTGGCCCAAGCACACCCCTGACGAGGGGCGCTGAGAGCGTACCGTGAAGACGCTGAACATCCTGCTGGTGGATGACGACGCGGTGGACGTCATGAACGTCCAGCGCGCCTTCAAGAAGAGCAACATCCACAACACCCTGTACGTCGCTGGCGACGGGCGTCAGGCGCTGGAGCTGCTGCGCAACGGCACCGTGCCATCCACCAACCGCCTCATCCTGCTGGACCTCAACATGCCGCGGATGAATGGCCTCGAGTTCCTGCGCGCCCTGCGCGCCGACCCCGAGCTGAGCGCCACCCCCGTGGTGGTGCTCACCACCTCCAACGACGAGAGAGACAGGCTGCAAAGCTACGCGCACAACGTAGCGGGCTACCTCGTCAAGCCCGTGGCCTCGCCGGCCTTCGTGGAGTTGATGGCCGCACTCAACGCATACTGGTCCCGGGTGGAGCTGCCGTGAGGGCCGAGGAGCGCATGGAGGAGCAACCGCTGCGGCTGCTGGTCGCGGACGACGACGAGGTGGACCGGCTCGCGGTGCGGCGCGCCCTGCTCAAGGCGGGGCTCGAGGCGCAGCTCGTCGAGGTGGCCAATGGCACGGCCGCGCTCACCGCCCTGCTGGAGCAGACCTTCGACTGCGCCCTGATGGACTTCCAGATGCCGGGCCAGGACGGGCTGGAGGTGCTGCGCAAGGCCCGCGCCGCGCTGGTGGAGACGCCCATCATCATGCTCACCGGGCAGGGGGATGAGCACATCGCCGTGGAGCTGATGAAGGCCGGCGCCACGGACTACCTCGCCAAGTCGGCGCTCACCCCGGAGCGCCTCGCGCACCTGCTGCGCCAGACGCTGCGCCTGCACGAGGTGCAGCAGCAGTACCGCACGCTCGCCGAGGTGCTGCCGCACACCATCTGGACGAGCCGCCCGGATGGCGTGCTGGACTACATCAGCCGCCGCGGCTACGAGACCAACGGCCTTCCGCTGGGAGATCCCTCGCAGTGGCCCAAGGCCGTGCACCCGGAGGATCTCCCCCGGGTGATGGAGCGCTGGCAGCAGTGCCTGCGCACCGGGGAGCCCTACGAGGTGGAGGCCCGGCTCTGGCAGTCCAGTGGCACGTGGCGCTGGCACCTCATCCGGGCCCTGCCCATGCGGGACGCGCGCGGCCGCGTCATCCGCTGGTTCGGCACCAACGCCGACATCGACGACCAGCGCCGGGCCCAGGAGCGCATCTCGCGCCTGCAGGCCGTCACCGCCGCGCTCTCCGAGGCCCTCACGCCCCGGCAGGTGGTGGACATCATCCTCACCCAGGGCGTGGCGGCGCTGGAGGCCCACTCGGGCGCGGTGTGCCTGATGAGCGAGGAGGGCCAGACGCTCGAGCTGGCGAACGCCACCGAGAACGTCCGGCACCTGACGCGCAACCTGGAGCGCATTGCGCTCGACGCGCCCCTGGCGGTGACGGAGGCGGTGCGCAACGACAAGCTCGTCACCTTCGCCAACCGCGAGGAGCGGGACCGGCGCTACCCCTCGGTGGCGCGGTTGGATCTTCCCTACGAGGCCGCGGCGGTGATGCCCCTGCGCGGCAGCCGGGGGGTGATGGGCGCCCTGGTGGTGAACTACGCGGGGCCGCGCACCCTGTCCGCCGACGAGCAGGAGTTCCTCCTCGCGCTGGCGCGGCAGGGAGCGCAGGCGCTGGAGCGGGCCCGCCTCTATGAAGCCGCGCAGCAGGCGCGCGCCCAGGCGGAGGCGAGCGAGGCCCAGCTGCGGGACTTGCTGGCGGAGCGCGAGCGGATGGAGGCCACGCTGCAGGAGCGCGACGAGCGGCTGCGCGCGGCGCTGTGGGCGGGCGGCACGGGCACGTTCCGCTGGGACATCCGCACCAACGCGCTGGAGTGGGACGAGAACCTGGATCAACTCTTCGGCCTGCCGCCGGGGCGCACGGTGCAGACGATGGAGGACTGCCTGGCGCTGGTGCACCCGGAGGACCGGGCCGAGGCGGCACGGCGCAACGAGGCCTGCGCGCGCGAGGGCGCGGACTTCGAGATGGACTTCCGCGTGGTGTGGCCCGATGGGCACGTGCACTGGCTGAGCGGCAAGGGGAAGACCTTCGTGGACGCGAACGGGCGCCCCCTCTACATGACGGGCGCCTACGTGGACATCACCATGCAGAAGCAGCAGGAGGCCGAGGCGCGCCAGCTCGCCGATTTCGAGCGGCAGATTCTCGGCATCGTCAGCCACGACCTGCGCAACCCGCTGAGCGTCATCCGCATCTCCGCCTCGGTGCTGCTGGCGCGCGAGGGGCTGGACGAGCGGCAGAGCAAGAGCCTCACCCGCATCATCTCCGCGTCGGACCGCTCCACGCGCCTCATTCGCGACCTGCTGGACTTCAGCCAGGCGCGGCTGGGCGGCGGCATCCCGGTGGAGCGCAAGCAGATGGACCTCTTCGAGCTGGCGCGCGGCGTGGTGGAGGAGCTGGCCGCCAGCCATCCGGAGCGGCAGCTGGAGTTGAAGCTGGAGGGGGATGGCAAGGGCGAGTGGGATGAAGACCGGCTCGCGCAGGTGCTCGGCAACCTGGTGGGCAACGCGCTCCAGCACAGCCCTCCGGACACGGCGGTCTGGGTGCGCTGCCGGGGCGAGGCCGGAGAGGTCTTCCTCGAGGTGCACAACGAGGGCGCGGCCATCGAGGGGGCCATCCTGCCGGATCTCTTCGAGCCGTTCCGCCGGGGCCGCCACGCGGGCAGTGGAGCGGGCAGCGTGGGGCTGGGGCTCTACATCACCCGGCAGCTGGTGCTGGCGCACGGTGGAGGCATCACGGTGAGCTCGCGCGAGGGCGAGGGCACGCGCTTCACGGTGCGGCTGCCGCGGCGGGCCCCGACGCCCCCACCGGTCCCGAGGCCCTGACCTCCCCCACGAGGCGTCCCCTCTCCCGCTGGGAGAGGGTCAGGGTGAGGGTCTGCCCACCCCGGCGGCCTTCAGCCCCGGCTCAGCGGTGGACCGACTTCATGCCGGCCTCGGGGTAGCGGGTGCCGGCCGCCACGCCCTTGGGGGCGATGGTGTCGATCTCCCGCAGCTCCTCGGGGGAGAGCCGGATGTCCGCCGCGGCGATGTTCTCCTCGAGGTACTTCACGTGCTTGGTGCCGGGGATGGGGGCGATGTCCTTGCCCTGGGCCAGCACCCACGCGAGCGCGAGCTGGGAGGCCTTCACCTTCTTGCGCGCGGCCAGGCCGTTGATCTTGTCCACGAGCTGGAGGTTCTTCGCGAAGTTCTCTCCCTGGAAGCGCGGGTTGTTGCGGCGCCAGTCGTTGGGCTCGAGGTCCTCGATGCGGCGGTAGCGGCCGGTGAGGAAGCCACGGCCCAGCGGGCTGTAGGGGACGAAGCCGATGCCCAGCTCGCGCACCGTGGGGAGCACCTCGTCCTCGGGGTCCCGGCTCCAGAGCGAGTACTCCGTCTGGAGCGCGGAGATGGGGTGCACCGCGTGGGCGCGGCGGATGGTGTCGGGCGCGGCCTCGGACAGGCCGAGGTAGCGGACCTTGCCCTGCTTCACCAGCTGGGCCATGGCGCCCACGGTGTCCTCGATGGGCACGGTGGTGTCCACGCGGTGCTGGTAGTAGAGGTCGATGTGGTCGATGCCCAGGCGCTTGAGGGAGGCGTCACAGGCCTTGAGCACGTAGTCGGGCTTGCCGCTGATGCCGAGGAAGGAGCCATCCTCGGCGCGCACGTTGCCGAACTTGGTGGCGACGATGACCTGGTCGCGCTTGCCGGCGATGGCCTTGCCCAGCAGCTTCTCGTTGGTGAACGGCCCGTACATGTCGGCCGTGTCGAAGAAGTTCACCCCGAGTTCCAGCGCCCGGTGGATGACGGAGATGGACTCCTTCTCGTCGGTCGAGCCGTAGAAGTCGCTCATTCCCATGCAGCCCAGGCCCAGGGCGGACACCTTCAGCCCCTGCTTTCCGAGTGCCCTCTGCTCCATGACGTCCCTCCTTCGTGGGTACGGCGGCCCTTGTTAGCGGCCTGGAGCTTCCGGGGCCATGATTCCGGTACGGAAGGTGCGGGTGATGGGTCCGGGAGCCAACAGGGAGCGCGCGGTGGCTCCCGGACCGTGTCACGAAGCCGGGCTACACCCGGCGGCGCCGGCTGACGAGGCCGAGCGCGAACAGCATCATCGGCAACAGCGAGGCCGTGCCGGAGGAGCTGCCCGACGAGCAGCCGCAGCCCCCCGCGTCAACCTGGCCGCCACCGGGGCCCGTACCCGCATCCGGAGGCGTCTCGCCGCTGCCCGCGTCGGGGCCGCCCGTGCCCGCGTCGGGGCCATCCGTGCCCGCGTCGGGGACGGGAGCGGGGTTCACCGTCACGGACACCTCGTCCTCGGCGAAGAGAGCGCCAGGATCGGTCACCCGCACGCGGAACGTGAGGGTGGCCGGCTCCAGGATGGCGGGAGCGGTGAAGGAGATTCTGTCGCTCGTGGCCTCGAGGAGCTCCACGGCGGGGCCATGCACCTGGCTCCAGGCGAAGCGCAACGAGTCCCCGTCCGGGTCCGAGGAGGCCGAGGCCTCCAGGGACACCGTCCCGCCAGCGGTGACGGTATGGTCCTCACCCGCCCGGGCCACGGGCGGCTTGTTCACCTGACGCACGCCGACGTTCACCTCGAGGGGCGCGCTGGCGTCGAGACCATCGGTGGCCACCACCTCGAAGAGGAGGGTGGCATCCGCCGGAACCTCGGGCGCGGTGAAGGAGAGCGTGCCGGTCTCCACGCCCGAGAGCACCACGTCCGGCCCGCTCTTCTTCGTCCACGCGTAGGACACCTCGTCCCCATCCGGATCCACGGCGGACACGGAGAGCGTCACGGGGCTGCCCTCGTCCACGTCCATGCCGGGCAGTGGCGTGAGCACGGGAGTCCGGTTCTTCTGCAGCACCTTCACCTCCACGGTATCCGAGGAGGACAGCGCCCCATCGCTGACGGTGAGCTCGAAGGTGAGGACCTCATCCTTCGTCACCTCGGGGGCGGTGAAGGAGGGGGTGGCGGTGCCGCTGTCCGTGAGCACCGCGCTCGGGCCCGAGAGCTGCTTCCAGGAGAAGTGGAGCGTGGTGCCCGGATCCGGATCCGTGCCACTGCCCTCCAGCCGCACCGGCTGGCGCTCGTCCACCACCTGGTCCGCGCCCGCGCTGGCCAGCGGCGGCCGGTTGCACACCACGCCCTTGGCCACCGTGGCGCTGAAGGGCGTGTTCGTGAGGCCCGTGAACGCGAGGTCATCCACGTTCCAGCCCGGCGGGTTGCCGCTGGTCCCATTGGACTCGTCCGTGCCCACGCGGAAGCGGATGCGCACCGTCTTCCCGGCGTACGTCTTGCCGAGATTCACCGTGGCGTTGATCCATGCCGGGTAGCCCGCGCTCCTGCGCGCGAAGGCCTTCTTTCCCTTGAGGGGGTTGTCGGTGAGGCTGCTGGTGTACAGGGTGGTGTCGTAACCCGGCGTGATGGACGTCCCGATGTCCGTCCAGGACGTGCCCCCGTCGGTGCTGATCTCGATGACGCCGCCGTCATAGGAGTTGGCGTCCTTGAAGTCGAACCCGTAGCGGTGGCGGAAGGTGAAGCCGAAGTCCTGCGTGGAGGACACCGCCAGGGGAGGCGACACCAGGTAGATGTCCGAGAGCGCCGGGGCATCCGGCAGCCGGAAGAAGTGGAGCGTCTGCCCCTCCTCCGCGCGAGACCAGAGCTGGGCATTGTAGGTGAAGGGATAGGTGGTGCGGCGCGACGTCGCCCAGGTGCCCGCGAGGACGTTGGGGGCCTCCACCGTCTCGGTGCTCGAGCTGCCATCGGCGAAGGTGTAGTGGGCCTGGTGCTCGAAGCTCCTCGAGCGGGTCCCCACCGAGTCCGGGCCGAAGTCCCCGTAGGTGAGGACGAAGGACAGACGCTGCACGGCCAGGGGGCCCTCCAGGGTGACGTTCAGCTCCCCGGTGGCCGAGGCCCCCGGCGCGAGCACCGGGAAGGTGATGACCCCCCCGCTACCCAGGGTGACACCCGGGCTGGAGGTGGTGACGGTGACGCGGGTGTCGCGGAACTCGGTGACGCCCTGGTTCTTCAGCGTCACGCGCATCCGGCCCGTCTCCCCGTTGTCGAGGATGCCATCGCCATTGCACGAGACGACGCCATCATCGAGCGTCACGGCGATGAAGGTGGGGGACTCGCCGGACTCGTAGCTCTCCGTCACGCCCACGAGGTCTCCGGAGTCACGCGCGGGGCCCACCGCGCCCGCACCCGCGCCCCGGCGGGCGAAGGCACGCAGGAAGAGCCGGTAGTCCCGGTCGTCCCGGGCGCGCGCCGCCGCCAGCAGCGCATCCCGCGCCTCGAGAATCGTCGGGGAGGACGGGGTGAGCTTCAGCGAGGCGACCAGGTACTCCTTCATCCGCTGCTGGGCCTCGGCGAAGGTGAGGCGGCCCGTGTCGCGCAGCAGCGCCGCGTAGCACTCCCACAGCATCTGGGCCCACACCTCGCCCACGTTGTGGACCTCGAAGTTGTCCGGGCCGGCGGGGAAGATGGGGATGCCCTCCGGCAGCGCCACGCCCTTCTGGATGTGCTGGAAGGTGAGCGGGTTCTTGCTGAAGTCCGTGGAGTACGGGTAGCGGCGCACGCCGAAGTAGAAGCCGTTGTTGCTGCCACCCCCGAAGGCATGGCTCCCCGTGGCGTACGTGCCGCCAAAGCCGGCGTTGGACGGTACGAGCGCGTCCTCCTCGCGCACCAGCATCAGCAGGGCGGCGAAGTCGCTCCAGCCCTCGCCCAGGCCACCGCCCTGCTGGTTGCGCAGACCGACGCCATTGCCCACCAGGCGCGCGCTCAGGTAGTGCGCCCACTCGTGCGCGACGATGGTGTTGTCCAGGGTGCCGTCGCGGCGCACCAGCTCCTCGCGCAGCAGCGTGACGGTGACGGTCTGCCCGCCCGCCAGCGCGGTCTTGAAGGACGTGCCATCCGTCTTGCCGATGCTCACCGCGGGGATGGTGACGGAGGCCGCGTCCGAGCCGCTGATCCACCCCGGCGCGCTGTCGCTGAAGCGGTTCATGATGATGGCGCCCACCGCCCCGTTGGCCTGGGCGTTGCGCACCTTCCTGTCCGACAGGCAGTTGCCGTCCTCGATGAGGGCGATCTTCCCGGCCACCTGGGCCGCGTTGGCGAAGGGCGTCTCGCACGCGTCGGTACGCAGGGTGGAGCTGGCCAGGTCATCCACCAGCACCAGGTCCCCGGTGAGGCGGTGGTTGCGCGGGCCGAAGGTGGCGAAGCCCGCGGTGTAGTCCCGGGCCAGCGAGGCGGGCGCGTGGGCGGTGAGCTTCTTCAGCCCCTTGGGACTGAAGACATACATCTGCATGCGCGGCGAGGCGCCATCCGCGGGGACCTCGATGTTGGCGTTGTCCGTGCCGCTGAAGTCCTGGGCCTCGGCCAGCAGCGCGTCATTGCCGAGTCCGCCGCGTCCGAAGTTGTCCGTCTGGCCGTTGCCGGCGGCTTCGTCGAAGCCGGCGTCGTAGAACCAGTCATGGAAGAAGTTGTTGACGAAGAAGAGCTGCGTGATGGAGGCCATGCGCTGGGTGGCGCTCGCATCCGGCGGCAGGGACACGTCGTAGACGAAGTCGAAGGTGTTGGGGCCCGTGGGCGCGGCGGAGACATCCCCGGCGCTCAAGCCATCCGGGGAGACGACGTCCGCGTAGGCCAGGACGTTGTTGCCGGTGAGCGTGGTGGCTCCCGCGGGCAGCCAGGGGTCGTTGCGGCTGAAGGGGCTGTTGGCCAGGGTGATGAGGTTGGGCGCGACGAAGGGCGGCTGGTAGCCATCCGGCAGTCCGGTGGGGTGCGGCGTGCCGCCATGGCCCTGGGGACCGTCATGGGGAAGGTGCGGTGACGTCTCGTCGGCCCATACGCGGTAGGAATAGGCATCCTGCCAGGTGAGGCTCTGGCGCAAGAGGATGCGCCCATCGCCGGCGGCGAGCACGTACGCGAAGGCCTCGGCCTCGGTGCTGGCGTCGGGACCCGCGAAGACCTCCACGTACCAGGCGGGGACGAGCGCCTCGGGAAGCGGGAAGGCCACGGGCTTGACGCGGGCCGGGCGGCTCAGCCGCTGCTCGCGCATGCGCAACGCGGGGGCGAAGTCGAAGTGGTGGAAGGCACCGGACACCCGGCCCGAGTCCACCAGCATGCCCGCGTGCAGCGGCTCGCCGGTGAGGTCCGCCAGCGCCTGGCCCACGGCCTCCTGGGGCGACAGCCGGAAGTGGAGCCGGGGACCGCGCGCCGCGTCCGGGGTGAGGTAGCCCGTCACGGCGACGAGGTCGTTGTTGGCGTCCAGCAGCACCTGGAGCGAGTCACCGAAGAGCTCCGTGCCCTCCACCTCCTGGGCGAACGTCACGATGGAGCCGCCACCCGCCAGCCGGTCCACACGCCGGAGCGGAGCCCCGGCCGCGGGCAGGTGCGCCTCGGAGCGGAAGCCCGAGCGTCCGGCGAGGTGGGCCCGCGCGGCCTGCTCGGGAGACAGGGCGCGAAGGGCTCCCGCGCCACGAGGGCGCTCGGCCCATACGAAGGTGGGGACACCGAGCCGGGGCTCTTCGTGCGCCACCTCACCGCCCTGGACGGAGGTGCGCGGCCGCGCCCCCGGACTCCGGGCCGGGCTCTGGGCGAAGGCATCAATGGGGGGGAGGTCTCTGGCACCCACGCGGGTGCCACCCAACGCCAGCACGAGGCCGGTCAGGGAATACAACAGTCGTTTCACCGAGGATCTCTTTCGTGGAGAGGAGCCTCAGCGTATTCACCCTCTGTGAGGGAATGAAACCTCACCCCCCCCAGCATCCTTGACGGCGGAAGCCGTGACACATCCGTGACCCCGAACCGACTGATTGGAGTCCCCAGGAGTCTGCTGGTGCTGGTGCTCGCCCTGTCGGCGCCAGCGTGGGCGGAGAGCGCGTCCCGGGACGACACGGTCTCGCTGGAGCCACTCGTGGAACGCGTGGTCACCGGGCAGCTCGCGGCGTACCGGATTCCCGGAGCAACGGTGGCGGTGGTGCGGGACGGCCGGGTGGTGCTGGCCCGGGGTTACGGCGACGCGGACGCCGGAAGACACACGCCCGTGGTGGCGGACCAGACGCTCTTCCGCGTGGCCTCACTGGGCAAGCTGTTCGTCTGGACGGCGGTGATGCAGCTCGCCGAGCGGGGACGGCTCGACCTGGACGTGGATGTTCAAACGTACCTGGACGACGTGCGGCTCCCGTCGGCGGACGCCCGGCCCCTCACGCTCGCGCACCTGATGGCGCATGCGGGAGGCTTCGAGGTACGCGAGCGCCTCTGGCCCGAGGGCCCACCGCCCGGCACGCTGGCGGAATACCTGCGGGAGCGCATGCCAGCCCGGGTGCGGCCTCCGGGAGCGCTGTCGGCGTACTCCGATTACGGAACGAGCCTGGCCGAGCACATCGTCGAGCGGGTCTCGGGCCAGCCCTTCGAGCAGTACCTCCGGGAGAACGTGCTGGAGCCGCTGGGAATGCGGCGCACCTTCTTCCGCCGGACGGTGCCACCGGAGCTCGCCGCCGACATGGCCTTGGGACACACCGTCGAGGAGGGGAGCCCACGGGCCCGGCCCCTGGAGCAGGTGGTGGTGGCCTCCAGTGGCTCGATGCTCACGACGGCCACGGACCTGGCGAGGTTCATGCTCGCGCACCTCCAGGGAGGACAGCACGAGGGCCACCGCATCCTGCGCGAGGAGACGGTGCGGCGGATGCATCGCCAGCACTTCACGCATGACCCGCGGTTGAGCGGGTGGGCCCACGGCTTCATGGAGTTCCACCTCGAGGGCCAGCGGCTCATCGGGCACCTGGGGGACGCGTACCTCTTCCACTCGCTGCTGGTGCTGATGCCGGAGCACGGGATGGGGCTGTTCGTCTCGTACAACGGTCCGGGGGAGAAGGACGCCGCGCAGCAAGCACGGATGGAGCTGCTGCGGGCCGTGCTCGAGCACGACTCCCCTGCCCCACCTTCGGACATGCCCGTGCCCCCGCGGGACTTCGCCGGGAGGGCGGCACGCTTCGCGGGGGCCTATCAGACGACGTGGCGGGCCTACCACACGGCGGAGGCATCGCTGGGGTGGCGCCAGGAGTTCCGCGTCCGCGACGGTGGAGATGGCACCCTGCTCATCCGCAAGCCCGGGCAAGCCCCCCGGCGCTGGGTGGAGGAAGCGCCCCGCCTGTTCCGTCCGGCCGATGATCCGTCCTCACCGGAGCGTGTGGCCTTCCGAGAGGACGAGGCGGGCCACATCACGCACCTGTTCCTCGAGAACCATCCCATGGCGGCCTACGAGCGGGTGCCCTGGTACGAAACGTCCGCGTTCACCTACGGGCTGCTGGCCGTGTGCGCCGCGCTCTTCGCGCTGGCCGTGTTGGCGGGCGTCCTCCACCGGAGCCCGGCCACGCTCCTGGTGGCGGCCATTGGCCTGTTGCACCTGCTGTTCCTGTGCGGCTTCACGCTCCTGGTGCGCCACCACGTCGAGTTGGAGTACGGCGCGACGCCCTGGCTGCTGGGAGCCGCGATGGCCTGCGCACTCGGGGCCGCGGTGCTCACCCCTGGAGCACTCGTCTGGAGCGCACGCGCCTGGTGGAAGCACTCGGGGAACCTGGTCCTACGTCTGTCCCTCACTGGAGCCACGCTGGCCGCGACCGCATTCGCCGCGTGGCTCCACCACTGGCACCTGCTCGGATTCGACCCCTGGTGACGGCGTCACTCCAGGAGCATTCGGGGACACGTCTACTGGACGCGCTCGTCCAGCACGTCGGAGAGGGTGGTGGCGTTCAGGGAACGATCGAACCAGCGATCGAGGGTGGCCATGTCCGAGCAGGTGAGGATGCGCTGGCGGGTCTCCTCGTCGGCGTGCACGCCCCGCACGGTGAGAATCCGCAGGATGGCCTCGGCACGGCCTCGGAGCAGCCCCTGCTGCAGACCCTCCTCCCGGCCCCTCGCCAGACCTTTCTCCAGACCCTTCTGGACTCCCCGCTCGATCATCTCCTCGGCCCAGCTGCCCATCAGTTCCTCCGCTCGGTCCGCATCCAGCACCGAATGTAACACCCGTCTCGCCGCTGTGTGGACGGCCGCATCCCCCACCCACACCAGATAACGAATGATGACCACCAGATGCTCGGCCCCCTCGGCATCCGCGTGCACATGCGCGAAGAGCGCCACCCAGTCCGGCAGCTTCCGCGCCAGCTCGTCGGTACGTCCGTAGCGCAGCACCAGCCATGCCAGCCGGGCCAGCGGCGGACCCGAGCGCGCTCGCAGCGCCACCTCCCGCTCGGCCGTCAAGTCATCGAGCAGGTACTCGAAGCGCGGCACCAGTGCTCGCCAATGCGTCTGCGTCTCCTCTCCTTCCGGCAAATCGAAGAGGTCCTCCACCCGGCGCGGTGCCGTCCAGGCCCCATCCGGCCCGTGGTACATGACGAGCGGGATGATGACGGGTAGCCGCGTGCTCTCCGGGTGCTCCTGTCTCCAGCGCTCCACCTGGCGAACCACGTAGCGCAGCATCCGCAGCACCATCCACCGGTCCCTCGTGAAGACGCAAACCGATAAAACGGCCGGAGAGGGGGATGGCGTGCTCGATGGTGACATCCTCTCCCTCCACCACGATCCGCTCGACGAGCAGGCGGACGAGCCGTTGGC
>NZ_DBNGVP010000014.1:0-73625 GCF_057119385.1 Archangium sp.
TGTCTGCCTGGACGAAGGCACCGCTGCTGACAGGTGTGCCGGCCGCCGCCGCGGAAGCTGGCCCCCTCGCCGCGGCGCGGAGGACGGCGGTACGTCAGTTCGTCGGACGCATGGCCCTGGTGACCACACTGGCGGTGGTGGACACCTGGCGCGCGGAGCTGTCGCGGACGGCGGAGGGACGGTCCTTCCTCGCGGTGCATGACCTGGCGCTGCTCGCACTGGCCGCGCGGGACATTTCCAGGCTCATCGACTCGGGCATATGGCGCGAGCTGGCGTACCGGGGTGGGCTGGTGCTGAGTCCGTCTGGCGCCCGGGCCTCCGCGGGACTGCGCGAGTCCGTGGAGTCCATACAGGCCCTGGCCAGGACGTTGGAGCGGACGCTCGCCGAGGGCAAGGCCGTTGCGACACCGGACGGACTGCGGCTTTCCCTTCCTGGCGGCGCCGAGTCCTTCAAGCAGGCCTTCTTCGCCATGCGGGGGGAAATGGCCGCCGCACGGGCCCTCGGCGGCATTCGCGGCGCGGGGCTTGCTGCCCAGGAGGCCGAGAAGACGCTGGAAGCGTTGAAGCTGCTGGCGGCGGAGAGCCCGGAAATGGCGCTCGCCTACGGTGCGGTGGCGAGGCGTGCGGCGGCGCTGCCGGCCGACAAGGCCCAGGCCTATCTCACCGCCGTGGACAAGCTGCGTGCCTCCACGCGCGGTGCGGTGAAGCCGGCGCTCGCCGAGTTGCTGCGGCACTCAGGAGCACGGAGCCTGAAGGACCCGCTTGCCTTCCTGAAGGAGGCCGAGTGGCTCGTCAGTCATCCGGAACTGGAGGCCGAGGCAGTGGCTACACTCGCGAGGAAGGCCTGCAGGAATAAAGTGGACCTGAGTTGGCTGCGCTCCACATCGCTGACCCTGGAGGATCTCAACGCCATGGGCAGGAACAAGATGACGCCTTGGAAAGACTTCCAGCGGGCGGCGGCGGAACTGGGGAACTTGAAGCTGCAGCGGTCGGTGCGCGAGCAACTCCGAGGCCTCGCGACGGAGATGCTGACAGAGGACAACGCGCGTAAGCTCTTCCCCGGCTTCCAGTTGACTGGGCGGCAGGTGAAAATGGAAGGAGGGCACATCATCGACGACGTGCTGACGGCCATGAGGGGGCCCAAGCTTCAACATGGGGTGGAAGTCAAGGGTTGGAACGAAAACCGGTGGCGCAACGCGCTCGACACCTGGCTGGCCAGACAACGCGGTACCAAGCTCAGCGAGCAGCAGGAGGCGCTAATAAAGCAACTCCAGCGCCTGCTCGATCAACTCGCGGATGCGGCGAAGGCACCTCGAGGAAAACCGTTTCTCGTCAGCACAGACAAGCTGAGTGGGCCGACCAGGGAGAAGCTGCTCAAGTTCCTAGACAGGAACGCACCAGACGTGGTGCTCATACACATGGAGGAGGCGAAGATCTTGGACAAAACGAAACAGTTGCGCGCGGCACTGAATCTACCGGAGAACTTGTCCGGAGGTGCGCCATGAGCCGGCGGCCTCTCTGGGCGGTTCTGGCTCCAGGCGAACCCGCATGGCTGGAGCGCCGCGCCCGGGCCATCGCGATGACGGAAGAGGACGAAGAGGACGGCAAGGAGCAGCCCTTCGAGCTCATCCCGGGCAGTGGCCGTTACCATGCCATCGTAGGGACGGACCCCATCGACATTGGTGCCGAGACGCAAATCGCCGAGGCCCTGTCGCTCGAATGTGATGAGCCCGTGTACTCGATCAATGTTGCCAACGACCCGTGGCTAGTCATGTCGTGGCGAAACGGTGCACTCGATGTTCTGGAGGATGCGGATCCAGACAGCTTGGCGGAGTCTCTCGGATGTCCGCTGCCAGGCAACGAGAGTTCTTCGGACTCGCCCGCGAGGAAGCCGCTGCGGACCGTCGCGTTGATAGAAGGAGTCCGAGCAGAGGAGGCGCACCGCGTGCTGGAGGAAGCTGCTGGCGAGCCACTCGCCTCACGGCACTATCGCTTGGAGGACACGCCACGAGGGCTCCGGATCTCCAGCGGCACAGGCGACATAGGCATCGCTGACATGACTGTGTCAGAACGGTTTCCGCATGTAACTGTGTATGGGGTAACTGCCTCGCCACGCCTTGACAGGTTCTTCGTCACCGTGATGCGAGCCGGAGAGAGCATTGAACGGTTCACGCAACCTCTCCGTCCGGATCCGTGCGTGCCAACTGCTGGCGACATCAAGGGCGAGCGCGCGCCCGAGCGAATTCTGGCGGCGCTGGGCATTCCAGCGGGGTGGTTCCGGAATGAGTGACGGGTGCCGGCGTAGCCAGACCTCTTTCCTTCCACAACGGCGTCGAACCTCGCGCACCATGGCCGGCGCATGGCGGGCGAGTTCTTCCGGATGCTCACCTTCTGAAATCGGCGGCCAGGGTTCACATCCCGCCTCCAGGAACACGCATGACACTGAGTCGATCGCCGGATGCGCCTCCCTTTCTTCTCGGCGCCTACATCGTCGAGGAGCGCGTCCAGGACTGGAGCCAGTTTCCCTTCCATCTGCCGTATGTGAAGGAGCTCGACCTGACGCTCGAAGGACCCGTCACCCTGTTCGTCGGGGAGAACGGCTCCGGCAAGTCCACCCTGCTGAGCGCGCTCGCGGAGCTGGCGGGTCTGCCCGGAGGGGGTGGAAGCAGGAACGAGCTGCCCGATTCCGAGCGCCGTGCGTCGCTGCTCGCCGCCGCCCTTCGCCCCAAGTTCAGGGTCCGGCCCCGGGATGGTTTCTTCTTCCGCGCGGAGAGTCTCCTGGACTTCGCCCGCATCCTGGACAAGCGCAAGGAGGATCCGGACTTCATGGGCGACCCCTATGCGCGGTACGGAGGAAAGTCCCTTCGGGAGCGCTCACATGGCGAGGGCGTCTCCGCCGTGTTCGGCGCGAAGCGGCAGGGCGGGCTCTTCTTCTTCGATGAGCCCGAGTCGGCCCTCTCCCCCATGCGTCAGTTGGAGCTCGTGAAGGCGATCGAGGAGTCCGCTCGGGCCGGCAACTGGCAATTCGTCATCGCTACCCACTCCCCCATCATCATGTCCATTCCCCGAGCGCGCCTGCTCGACTTCGACCGCCCGGGTCTCCCGCCGATCCAGCCACAGGAGACGAAGCACTGGGCCGCCTTCAAGCGCGTCCTCTGCGGGGAGTAAGGAGCCTGGAACATGCGCGCCTACGCCTATCTCGCCATCGCCATCCTGGCCGAGGTCCAAGAGCTCCGCCCACTGAGCGTCACAGGCTCGCCAGCATCGCCACCAACAGCGCCGCGCCCACCAGGCCGATGATCGCCCCGAAGGCCAGCTGGCTCCACTGCTCCCGCTTCAACGCCGTGTCCTCCGGCGAGTCCCGGAAGCCGTGCAGCGCGTTCCAGAGCATGTGCGGCCCCAGCCGCTTGTTCGTGCCATGGCGGTCACGGCGCGCGAGCTCGTCCTCCGGATTCGGCGACCCCTCCAGGTCCGTCCGGCCCTTCAGGCCCGGCACCGGAGGCTGCACCACCCCCTGCGGAGCGGTGTTCGTCTGGAGCGCCAACGGTGCGAGCTGCTCCTTCTGATCGAATCCCGCCTGCTCCTGCTTCGGCTGCTGCACCGGACGCTCGGCCGCGGACTCGAACGCGTGGGCCTTCTGCTCCGGGGTGGCGGGGTGCTCCACCGCCGGATGCTCCAGGGGCGCCGTGTGCTGCTCCACGGGGATGGAGACCTCCGAGGGGAGCGTCTCCGGGCGGGGCTCGATGCGGACGTCGGCGAGCTTCCGCTTCAGCTCCTCCGGGGTCTGGGCCTTCAGCAGCTCGAGGGCCACCTCCACGCCGTCGCGGCCCGTGTTCACGTCGTACAGGCCGGAGAAGCCGTGCTCGGTGAGCACCTCGCGGAAGCGCTCACGCCCCGCCTGACTCTGGCCCGCCGGATCCCTCGCGTTCGCCTCGGCATAGGCGAGGAAGAAGGCCCAGAGGCGCGCGGCCCGCTCGCCGGGCGGCAGCCGCGAGGGCCGCAGCTCCGCGCCCAGGAAGCGCAGCTCCTCGCTGAAATGGTGCGCGAGCGACTCCTGCCCGATGGACTCGGAGAACGCCGGCAGCAGGTCCTCCAGCGGCTTCACGTCCCCGGTGGTCTCCGCACCTTCGGGCGTGGACACGGGCACCGGGATGGCTTCGGCCCCCTGGCGCGGAATCTCGACGGGGCGCCGCTCGGGGAGCCGGGGCCGCTCGCTCGTCCTGCGCGAGGCGGGATTCTCGAAACGGTTCCCGGGTTCGGCCCCCTCCTGGGTCCGCGTGCGCAGCCGGGGCCTCTCTCCAGTACCGAGCTGGGGCCGCTCACCCGTCCCGAGCCGGGGCCGCTCGCCGGTGGAACGGGGACGCTCCTGGCCTTCGGGGCCCTCGAAACGGCCCGCGGACCTGTCGTCGCGAACCCTGTTGGAGCGCGCCTCGCCCCGGTTCTCCAGGCCGTCCTCGGTGAAGTTCCAGATGCCCGTCGGCTTCGGCTCCTTCGCCTCGCTCGGGCGGGGAACCTCCACCTGCGTGGGCGCGCGGCCGATGCGCGTCCGCTCCTCGGGCATGCCACCCGCCCCGGGAGCCCCTGCCTCCGCCGGAAAGCGGCCGATGCGCGTCCGCTCCTCACGAGCCCCCCTGGCACCCGGGCCCCGGTCTCCATGACCCGGAACGCCGCCATCGGCGGAACGGCCCGGCCCTCCGCCCTCGGAGGAACGGCCCGGGGACGGACCGACGAAGGGTCCGGCACCGCCCTTGATGTTTCCGGTGTGGCTCACCCCTGGATTGTCGTCCGGGCAGCGGACAAGTTGCCAGGGGCCTCCCGGACTACTCTGTTTCCCGCTCCACCTTCACCGCGGACGTCATTCCGTTGGCGTCCAGGGTCACGCTGAAGACGGACACCTGGCCGTCCCCATCCAGGTCCCCCCGCGCGTAGCAGGTGACCTCCGCCTCGCCCAGCGGCGTCTCCTGCACCACCACCTGGTACTGGTAGTGAACGCGCTCGCCGGGGCTGAAGCCGATCTTCTTCAGGTTCTCGTCCGGCTCGAAGCGCACGGCCCTCCCGCCTCGCGGCACCTCGCGCGGCACCGGCCCCCCCGTCAGGAAGACGCCGTGCTCGTCCCGGTAGGACTGCACGTCGCCACAGAGGCGCAGCACGTTGACGCGCGCCTCGTTGGCGAGGGACGGCTCCCCCACACCCCCTCCACCGCGAAGGAGGCGGAAGACGAACAAGGCATTGACGAAGCCCGACACGACGGCCAACACCAGCACCACCTTCACCAGCCACCTCCGACGGCCCCGGCGCGGCGCTTCAGGAACGGAGCTCTCCACGATGCACCCTCCTGCCTACCGGGAACCGGCCCAGTCGCGCGGGTTGCGGAGCACCTCCACCAGCCGCGCCTCCTCGGTGCCGGGCGCCGGGTGGTAGTCGTAGCGCCAGCGCACCTGCGGCGGCAGCGACATGAGGATGGACTCGGTGCGCCCCTTCGTCTCCAGGCCGAAGGTCGTGCCCCGGTCCCACACCAGGTTGAACTCCACGTAGCGCCCGCGCCGCACCTCCTGCCAGAAGCGCTGCGCCTCCGTGTACGGCAGGTCCTTGCGCCGCTCGGCGATGGGCAGGTACGCGGGGAGGAAGGCCCGGCCGGCGTCGCGCACCAGCTCGAACTCGCGCTCCAGGTCGCCGCCGAGGTTCTCGAAGAAGATGCCGCCCACGCCGCGCGCCTCCTCGCGGTGGCGCAGGTGGAAGTACTTGTCGCACGTCTCCTTGAAGCGCGGGTAGTACGCCGGATCGTTCCGGTCGCACGCCTCCTTGTGCACCCGGTGGAAGTGCACCGCGTCCTCGTCATAGAGGTAGTACGGCGTCAGGTCCGCCCCGCCTCCAAACCACGCCTTCCCGCCCTGGTGGATGAAGCGGTAGTTGGCGTGCACGGTGGGCACATGCGGGTTGCGCGGGTGGAGCACCAGGGAGATACCCCCGGCCCAGAAGGTGCGGCCCTCGCCCTGCAGCTTCCTGGCGAAGGCCTCCTCCAGCTCGCCGAACACCACCGAGGTGCTCACCCCGCCCTTCTCCAGCACCGCCCCGTCCTCCAGCACGCGGCTGCGCCCACCGCCACCGCCCGGCCGCGTCCACGGGTCCTCCCGGAACCGCGCCTTCCCATCGAGCTGCTCCAGCGCGCCGCAGATGTCGTCCTGCAGCCCGTGGATGAACTCCACCATCCGCTCCTTCAGCTTCTCCACGTCCACCGTCATGGGTTCTCCTGGGTCGCCACCGGCGCCTCGAACTGCAGGTTGGGCACCGCGGGCGCGGTATTACCCGCCGCGTCGAAGACCTCCAACTTCGCGCGATAACTCCTTCCGTCCTCCAGCGCGAAGGCCCCGCTGCACGCCTGGTGCCCCACCAGCGCCACCCCGTCGTGCAGCGAGGTGAAGTAGTGCTGGGGCGCCATGTCCTGGCCCCGGCGCCAGAGCGTCACCACCACATAGGACGGACTGTCCTCGCGCAGGCTCATGCGCAGCTTGACGAAGCGCTCCGTGCCCTGGCGGGTGCGGCGGAAGAGGCCCTCGCTGACGGCGGGGCGCTCGACCCAGCGCGGGCGCGCCACGTCCTGGCCCCGGCCGCTGTGCCACTCGGGCAGCGTCGTCCCCGTCCCGTTGAGCACCTTCGCCCCGGGCAGCACGTCGTCCAGGCGCAGCGTGTAGACGAGGCCCGGCTTGAGCGAGCCCGAGGGCCTCAACACCACGGTGGAGCGCCCGAGGGTGCTCGTCCAACCGCGCTGGACGCGCACCTCCACCTCGTGGCCATGCGCCTGCAGCCGCAGGACACGGCCCGGGAGCTCGGCCACCTTCGCGCTGAAGGTGCCCAGCCCCTCCAGCAGGAAACGGGTGTTGGTGGGAACCACCGCGCCGGGCATGGGGAACACCTGCACGCCATCCGACGGACAGTCGGCATGTGCGGCCGGAGCGGACAGCATCAGGACGAGGAGCAGGACGACGGAGCGCACGAGACCCCCGAGTCTGCGCTGACCCGGCCCCGGAGGCCAGCATCCGGACGCGAACTCCGGGGGGCCCGTCCACCAGGACACCCGGGCCATGACGCGGCCCGCCGTGAGGAGGCCAACGCGGGGGGGCGGAAACGCGTGGCCAACCCAAACGTCACCGAGTCTTCGCTTGGCCGCGGGGTGGGCAGCCAGCCACCCTGCGCACCCCCCATTTCCCTCTACCCGGGAGAACGCCCCATGAATCGTCTGCGCCTGTCCCTGCTGCTCCTGAGCTCGCTCGCCGCCGCGTGCGGTGGCCCCCCCGAGGAGCTCGAGTCCGAGTCCGGGCTCGCCACGCGCGAGGATGCCGTCACCGTCCCCGCCCGGGGCACCGCCACCACGCTCGACTTCGGCAACTGGAACCTCGAGTGGTTCGGCTCCACCTCCAACGGCCCCACCAACGAGTCGCTGCAGCTGTCCAACGCGCGCGACGTCATCACCGGCGCCGACCTGGACATCTGGGGCCTGCAGGAGGTGGTGAGCGCCACCAGCTTCAACAGCCTCGTCTCCCAGCTGCCCGGCTACGCGGGCGTGCTCGCCAACGCCTCCACCGTGACGAGCGGCAGCACCTGGTACAGCTCCAGCGAGCAGAAGGTGGGCATCGTCTACAAGACGAGCGTCGCCTCGGTGGTGAGCGCCCGCATCATCCTCACCTCCAATGACTATGACTTCGCCGGCCGGCCGCCGCTCGAGGTGAAGCTGCGCGTGAGCCTCAACGGCCGCACCGAGGACATCGTCGTCATCGTCCTGCACGCCAAGGCCTTCAACGACTCGACGAGCTGGCAGCGCCGCGCCAACGCCTCGGCGGCCCTCAAGACCTACCTGGACAGCACGTACCCCACCACCAAGGTGATGGTGTTCGGCGACTGGAACGACGACGTGGACACCTCCATCACCTCGGGCAAGGCGTCCCCGTACAAGAACTTCGTGGACGACTCGCTCGACTACACCTTCCCCACCAAGGCGCTCTCGGACGCGCGCATCTCCACCACCGCCAGCTACCCGGACGCCATCGACCACCAGCTCGTCACCAACGAGCTCCAGGCGCTCTACGTCTCGGGCTCGGTGCAGGCCTACCGGGTGGACTCGTACATCTCCAACTACAGCAGCACCACGAGCGACCACTTCCCCGTGCTCTCGCGCTACACGTGGTGAGCGGCCGTTGACGCACCAGGACTCCCACCCGTGTCTCCACGGGTGGGAGCACCCTTCAGTGCCGGCCCTCCTCGGAGAGGACGATGGGGCCGAAGCGCTCCTCGTACCGGGCGACCCCGTCCTGGAGGACGCCCAGCAGCCGCTTGAGGTGCTTGGGGTTGAGGATGACGCGCGAGCGCACCTTGGCGCGCGGCGGGTGGGGCTGGTGGGGCTGGACGTAGATGAAGTCCAGGGTGAACTCCGTCTCCGTGTGATTGACGAGCGCCATGTTCACGTATTGGCCGTTGGCCACATCGTCATCGATTTGGAGCTGCAGGGAGAGATCGGGGGGCTTGGGAGTATCCGACATGGGAGGGGGGCATACCGCCAGAAGCGCACGGTGACTAGACTGAGTCATGGTGCGAGCACAGCGGATGGACCCGGAGAAGACGGCGCCGTTCGAGCTGGGGCGGGGAGAGGACGCCTGCCTCCTGCTGCACGGCTTCACGGGGAGCCCCTGGGACGTGCGCCCGCTGGGCGAGGCGCTGGCGGCACGAGGCCTGTACGTCCGGGCGCCCCTGTTGCCGGGCCATGGCACCACCCCCGAGGCCCTGCTGAGCGTGAGCCATCGCGACTGGGAGGGGGCCGCGGCCCAGGCGCTGCTGTCCCTGCGTGGCTACCGGCGCATCTTCGTCGCGGGTCTGTCCATGGGGGCGCTGCTGTCGCTGCGGCTCGCGGCGGACTACCCGGAGCAGGTGCACGGACTGGCGCTCGTCGCTCCGGCGCTGCGCTTCAAGGGTCCGCACCTGTGGCTGCTCAAGCGGCTGCGGCTCCACGGGCTGCTCGAGCGGGTGAAGCCGTGGGTCTTCAAGACGGGCACGGATGTCTCGGATCCAGAGGTGCTGGCCGAGGCGCCCATCCTCCCCGCGTTCCCCTCGGCGCGGCTGCGGGACCTGTGGGAGTTGCAGGACATCGCGATGAGTGTCCTGCCCCGGGTGCGCTGCCCCACGCTGGTGGCGGTGGCCGAGCAGGACCACGTGGTGGACCCCACGTGCGGCCCGGTGCTGGTGCGCGGCCTCACCGCCTCGCCCCAGGTGCGCTTCATCTCGCTGAGCACGGGTTTCCACATCATGCCCCGGGACAAGGGCGGGCCGCTGCTCGCCTCGGAGGTGGGGAGCTTCTTCGACAGGCTCCGGGAGACTACGCCCGCGCGCCCAGCGGCAGCGACACCGTGAAGGTGGAGCCCTCCGTCCGGCACGCGCTGAAGCGCAGTGCGGCCAACACGGGGGCGGGGAAGCAGGTTCTTCGCTGCTCGGCCATGCTCCGGGTGATACGTCCAGGGAGATGATGGCGGCGCTGGAGGAGTTCGCATGACGACTTCGTCGAAGAAAGGCACGAGCGCGAAGTCCGCGGAACGACCCGGGAAAGGCCCGCCCCTGCCCATTTCTGGCGAGCACTTCAAGCTCGTTCCCCATGGTGCGGCCCTGACCGTCGTCAAGGTCTCGGCCGGGGCGCACGAGGATTCCTCCGGCGATGTTCTCACCCGCTCCCAACTCGAGCAGTGGCTGTGGCACAACTCCATCCCGACTGTGCCGGGCCCGGCCCTCTCGGGCTACCTCTCCAGCCTGCACGCCCTGCCCGCCTTCGAGCGGAATGCTCCGGGCCCCTTCTCCCGGGACCCGGGCACCACCGCGCTCTCCCGGAGCGACTGGCGCGGCAACCTCGGCGAGCTCTCGGCCCGGTATGGGGGAATGCTTCCCCAGCAGGACCTCAATGCCGTGCGCCCCAACCATCCCATCTTCGATCTGCGTGACAGCCGGGGCCGTCTCAATTCGGTGAAGACGAGCGTGCGCGCGGCGGACAGCCGGGGAGACCCGTTCGAGACCTACCTGCGGGGGCTGCGGGATATTGTCGGCCTGCGTCCCAGCACCTGGGAGCGGGCGCGAGCGGCCCTCTATCCCCGGCTGCCGGCGGACGAGGGCCACGCCCTGATGCTGCGCAACGGGTACCTCTCGGTGAACGAGGAGCATGTCGAGCCGTTCCGGGCCGTGTTGCGCGACCCCAACACCTACCGCAAGCAGTCCTACCGGGAGGTGGCGGACAAGCTGTTGGAGGCGGAGCCGGTGCGCATCGGCGGGACGGTGTACCGCGCATACCAGAACCTGGAGAACACCCGCCGGAGCACCGGGACGCCACCCGAGGTGAGCCGACAAGCGGAGGCCGCGCTCGCATCCCTGCGGGAGAGGCTGGCCAGCCGCGTCGTGGGCAACGGCATGACCTCCCCTCATCTCGTCCAACTGGAGCGCTTCCGCCAGCAGGTGGCCACCGCCAATCCCCACATGACGCCCGCCCAGGTCAACCGCTGGGTCTTTCCCGAGCTCCTCCTGGTGGCGCGACATGGGGGTGGGGTGCGTGGAAACACCGTGGCTTCCAGTATCGCGGGGGGGCGCGGCGCGGCAGGGGGGGCGGTGGTATCCCTGATTTGTGAGGGCATCCACCTCCACTATGAGCCACAACCGGACAAGGAGCAGAGGTACAGCAGGGCCGCGGTTGCTGGGGGTACATCAGGTCTGGTGGGGGGAGCGACCCAGAATCTCGTCACGGCCAACGCGGGCAGCGGCTTGTCACGCAATCTGATTGCGCGGGGAGCGAACATCCGAGTGGCGGCGGGAACGGGCCGAGCCATGGGTGGATTCGCGGGAGGCGCTCTGGCCGCCCCGGTCTTCACGATGACCGCGCTCGCGCTCGACGATGAAGAGCACAGCGGTACGGACTACGCCGCGATGGGGACGCGAGCCTTTGTCGCTGGCGGTTTGAGCTCGGCCATCGCGGCGGGGGTTGTTGGCGCCCTCTGGGGCTCGGAGGTTCCCCTGTTGGGAAACGCCGTGGGCTTCATCATCGGCTTTGGCGGGTATTATCTGGTGGATGCGCTGACCGGCGAACAGGTGGAGCAGGGCGTGCGCCGCGGCCTGGACGGCCCAACGCCGAGAGGACGGTGACGTGTGAAAACCACCCGGAAGAACCCCCTCCCGCTGTGGTTGCTGGGTGTGCGCGTATGGGCCGGTGCTTTCCTCGCCCTCTCGGTTCTCGAGTACTACCAGAGCACCCACCAGCAAGGGCATTCAGGAAGAATCGAGTGGCGGGCTGTTGCTCTGCTGGCAGGCGCGGTAGCGGGATTGGTGGTGATGATCGTGGAGCGCATCCGGGCGGAGCCGACGCCCGAGGAGCGGGCGGTGTTCTGGGCCATCTTCCATTCGCCACCGGGAACCATCGGCGCGGTGGTGGTGACGCGCAATGGGAAGCCCGAGGTCATCGCGACCGTGCGCAGCACGGAGGAATACCTGAAGCTGGCGGGCTCGGGCCAACTGCCCCCGGACCATCGCGTCTTCCTGCCCGAGGACATCGTCTGAGGGCCGTGCGCTTCAAGGGTTGTAGAACCGGAGCCACCGTCCTGGCTCCACCCCCGAGGCTTGGCGCCCTCTGGGGCTCGGAGGTTCCCCTGCTGGGCAACGCCGTGGGCTTCATCATCGGCCTTGGCGGGTATTATCTGGTGGACGCGCTGACTGGCGAGCAGGTGGAGCAGGGCGTGCGCCGCGGCCTGGACGGCCCAACGCCGAGAGGACGGTGAGGCGTGAGGAAGATGGCCCACAAAAAACCCACCCCGCTGTGGCTGATTGGGCTGGGGGTATGGGCCATGTTCTTCGTGGCCTTTACGGGCTACTGGGTCTACGAGGGCCACCGCTGAGGGCTTGCCGGGGAAGTAGACTGGGCAGGCTGGGGCTTGATGGCGCTCGGCCCGGCGGGATTGGTGGTGATGCTCGTGCAGCGCGTCCGCGCGGAGCCGACGCCCGAGGAGCGGGCCGCGTTCTGGGCGCTCCTGGCGGCGGAACCGGGAACGATTGGCGCGATCGTGGTGAAGAAGAAGGGGAAACCCGAGGTCATCGCGACCGTGCGCAGCGTGGAGGAGTACTGGATGCTCAATCGAAGAACCTCATCCTGACAGGTCGAGCACCTGGCTTCTTCGACAGGCTCCGGGAGACTACGCCCGCGCCCCCAGCGGCAGCGACACCGTGAAGGTGGAGCCCGCTCCCAGCCGGCTCTCCACGGAGATGTCTCCTCCGTGCGCCTGGACGATCTCCCGCGTGATGTAGAGCCCCAGGCCCAGGCCACTGGCCTCACTGGCGCTGATGGCCCGCTCGAAACGTTCGAAGATGCGCGCGCGGTCCTCGTCGCGCAGCCCGACGCCCTGGTCCTTCACGGACAGGTACACCCGCCCCCCATCCGCCGCCAGGTCGACTCGCACCGGCCTGCCCGCGCCGTACTTGAGCGCATTGGTCAGCAGGTTGATGAGCACCTGCTCCAGCCGGCTCCGGTCCCAATACCCCATCACCCGCGACCCCGGAGCGACGTCGAGCCGCACGCCCATCTGCGTGAACTCTCCCGAGACGCGGTCCACCACGTCGTCGACGAGCTCGCGCAACTCCATGTGCTCCAGCTCGAGCGTCATCTTGTTCGCGTGGATGCGCGAGACATCGAGCAGATCGGACACCAGGCGTGATAACCGGCGCAGTTGCCGGTCCGTGCGATCGACGATGCTGCTCACCTTCTCGCGCGTGAGGGACGCTCCGTCTCCCCGGGCCAGGGTGCGCGTGAGGGACTGCACCTGGAGCTTGAGCGACGTCAGCGGCGTGTTGAGATCGTGGCTGGCCACCGAGAGGAACTCGTCCCGGGCCTGGACGGCCCGCTCCAGCTTGCGCTCGGCGCTGCGGAAGCGCTGGAGCTGTTGAATCATCCAGTCCACGCGCTGCTCGGTGGAGCCCTGGCCCAGCACCATGGCGGGCGTCTCGTAATAGAGGTTGGGGCACACTTGGTTGCCGAGGATGGCGACGGGATGGGTGCGCAGCACGTCGCGGATGATGTCCGCGGCGAAGCGCTTGCGGTTGTACTGGCAGATGGCCGTGACGCGGCTGCCCGGGAAGAACTCGCTCAGGAGGGACTCGTACTCGATGAGCCGGTCACACCCGCACTCCTGGCCGAGGGCCCACGTCATCTCGGCCGTCACGCGGAAGCCCGTGCGGCCTGCGGCGGCCGCCTCCCGCACGGGCACATCCAGGAAGGCGATCATCGCCTGCGGATTGAAGGCACCGGAGGCCAGATAGGCCTCGCGCTTGGTGGCGAAGACGAACTGGCCCGAGCGCACGTGCGCGTCGATGTCCACTCCGTAGGCGATGAAGGCCTGCCGGACCTCGTCGAGAGCACGGTCGTCGATGACGTACAGGCAGGCCTCATTCCGCGCCAGGCCCTCGGCCATGTACGGAATCACCGCATCCCACTGTTCCTCGGCGTTTTCGTAGACGAGGCACAGGTGGTCACCGTGGCCCATGCGCTGAAGCTCTCGCTGAATCTCCATAGGCTCTGGTGTCCCTTCGATCGCTCTGCTGAATGAGGAGCAGGTGTAAGTGTTTCGGGGACAAAGGAGACAAACCCTGGACGCGAGGCATTCCAGCCGACCGGGGGCAAGGCCGAGGCCTGGAGGGGACGCCTGTCCGCCTTCACACAATGAAGCGCATGCCCGTGTAGCAGGAATAAAGGGTACGCAGAGAACGCCTACCCACTTGGCTAAAGGGCAAGCATCCTACCGCGACGAGGGCACCATTACTGGCAAGCGAGCAAGATGCTCGCCACTCCACGAGAGTTCATCTAGTTGCTCCTGATGACACTCCCCTTTGCATTTCCCCTCAATCTGGCAATCGGCGCAAATACTTCTTCAACACCCACCCCTCTACAATCTTGCTTGTGAGGTAATCGTAGTATTGGACCTTGATCCATTTGCGCTTTCGCTGAATCAATGTGACCGATTGATTCGGATAGATGGCCGTTATTTTTGGAGCTTTGACAGATGGAGAAACCGTCAACGCCGTACTACGTTCGACGATGTAGTACGTAGTCTCATCGGTATCCGCTTCCTTATCGACCTCAGCGCAGCGCTCCAATACTTCACGTACCTTTTGGAGTTCCTCCACTTGCTCCTTACCGGATTTGGAGATCTCCGCGCGCAAAGCCGCCATGTCCTGAGTGCTACCCTCAGCGGCCGACTTTGCGAGCTGCAACGATTCTTCACTTACACGGAGGCTCCGATCACCTACACGAAGGCCCAGCTCGTTGTAGCGGATGCCCCATAGCGTCAGCACAAGGGCGATGAGCGTCAGTATTCTATCCAGGGACCATCTTGCCTGAGGCGATTGCGCAGCCAGCCAACGCTCGCCGTACTTTGAAAACAATCCCTCAAGCAGCGTCTCCGTCAACTGCTTCACTTCATCCTGCGTGGCAGTCGGTAACTTCCGCGTAAACGCTTCGACATCTGCCACTGAATCGATCAACGCAGACTGAGCGCGTGCGTCATCAAGCACCGCTGGCTCATCCGCTACGGATTCGATCAGGCTAGTTGCTGCCACTGCAGCACGCGTCAATCCCTGGTCGAAATTACCTATCAGACCCGCAGCCGCAACTGTCGCTCCGAATTGACTCAAGCCAGAAACAGCACTTACTTCCGCCAAGCTCTTGCGCAGCGCGTCCATGGGCCGAGCGATGTCGGCAGTAACACGGGCAGTTCCTATCCCCCCTAGCCCTTTGTAAAATGCGCTCAATGCCTTGGTATTTTCGGAGAGCACGTTCGCAAAGCTGCCCATCCCTCCTAGGCTCTTATTGATCGACCGAGCGGTGTCGGCGGTGACATGAGTAGCGCCTATTCCACCGAGTCGCTTGTGCAGCGCGTCCATGGACCGGGTGATGTCACGGGTCACACTGACAGCGCCCATTCCCCCGAGTCGCTTGTGCAGCACATCCATGGACCGGGTGCTCTCAGAGAGCACTCTCGCAGCGCTCATCCCTCCCAGTCCCTTGTACAGCGCGTCCATGGACCGGGTGATGTCACGGGTCACACTGACAGCGCCCATTCCCCCCAGTCCCTTGTACAGCGCATCCATGGACCGGGTGCTCTCAGAGAGCACTCTCGCAGCGCTACTCATCCCTCCCAGTCCCTTGTACAGCGCGTCCATGGACCGGGTGATGTCACGGGTCACACTGGCAGCGCCCATTCCCCCCAGTCCCTTGTGCAGCGCGTCCATGGACCGGGTGATGTCACGGGTCACACTGGCAGCGCCTATTCCCCCCAGTCCCTTGTGCAGCGCGTCCATGGACCGGGTGCTCTCTGAGAGCACGCTCACAGCGCTGCTCATCCCCAAGTTTTTGGTAATGAATTGGGTTCGCTCCAGTACATCAAGGAGCCCGAAAATACCGTATGGATCACGCCGTCGCGTCACTCCCGCCTCCTTACATGAACTGAACGAACGTGCCCAAAAACTCCGCCGTCCTACTTCTCCCGGGCGAGCCGCCGCCGAGCGCGCGCGAACACTTCCGACTGAGGTGTCGTGCGTCCCGCCTGCACATCCGCCTCCCCCTGGGAGGTGAGCTGGAGGAGCAGCGAGGCATCGCGGAGGGCCTCGTAGGTGGCCACGTCGAGGACGACCGCCTGGGCCTCCCCGTTCCGCGTGATGACGACGGGCCTGCGCGAGCGCTTCACCTCCCGCGGCAGCTCCGCGGCACGGGTCTTCATGCAGGTCACCGGCTTGATGTCCTCGGTCAGCTTCATGCGCCCGCCTCCAGTTGCGGGAACAGTACCAACTCCCGCCTCGAACCGCACGGCATCCCCCAGGACGAGCGGGCTGACGAGGAAGCGTTTTCACACGGAACGTGCGTGGGCCTCGCGCATCCGTTAGGGGACCTTTCCCGCATGCCCCCCGCCCAGCCCGTTGTCGAGCTCCACGACGTCTCCAAGTCCTACGCCGAGGGCGATGCCGTCCGCGAGGTGCTCTCCCATGTGCGCCTCACCCTGCACGCGGGCGAGTTCATCGTGCTGCTCGGACGCAGTGGCTCGGGAAAATCCACGCTTCTCAATCTCATCAGCGGCATCGATCTCCCCTCGCGGGGCACGGTGCGCGTCGATGGCCGCGAGCTCGTCACCCTGAGCGAGCACGAGCGCACCCTGCTGCGCCGCGAGCGCATCGGCTTCATCTTCCAGGCCTTCAACCTGCTGCCCACCCTCACCGTGGAGGAGAACATCCTCCTGCCCCTGGAGCTCACCGGCCGCGACGGCCCCGCCTCGCGCAACCGCGTGCGCGAGCTGCTCGACACCGTGGGCCTCGGCAACCGGGCCGCGAGCTTCCCCGACCGGCTCTCCGGCGGTGAGCAGCAGCGGGTGGCCGTGGCCCGCGCGCTCGCCCATACCCCTCCCCTGCTCCTGGCCGACGAGCCCACCGGCAACCTCGACGAGCAGACGGGACGCAAGGTGTTGGACCTGCTCGAGGGCCTCACCCGCCGCGAGAACGCGTGCGCCCTCATCGTCACCCACGACCCGGGCCTCGTCGCGCGCGCGGACCGGGTGCTGTCGTTGGAGACGGGCCGACTCGTCGAGCGGGAGGCTCGCGCGTGAAACAGCGCCTCCTGGTCCGCGCCAGCCTGCGCCACCTGGGCAGCCACCCGTGGCTCACCGCCCTGTCCCTGCTGGGCATCGCACTGGGCGTGGCGGTGGTGGTGTCCATCGACCTCGCCAACGCGAGCGCCATGCGCGCCTTCGAGCGCTCCACGGACACCGTGGCGGGCCGCGCCACCCACCAGCTCGTCGGGGGGCCCTCGGGACTGCCCGAGTCCGTGTACCGCGCCCTGCGCCTCCAGCCCGGCGCCCCCGTGTCCGCCCCCGTGGTGGAGGGCTACGTGCGCGCGCGGAGCGGAGATCAGCGCACCCTCACCGTCCTCGGCATCGATCCCTTCGCCGAGGCGCCCTTCCGCTCCTTCGTCCCCCGAGGTGGAGGCCAGGTGGACCTGGGCGCCTTCCTCACCGAGCCCGGTGCCGCCCTCATGACCGAGCGCACGGCCCAGGCGCTGAACGTGAAGGCTGGAGACGCGCTCCTCGTGGCCGTGGAGGGCGTGGTGAAGCCGCTGCGTGTGGTGGCGCTGCTCCAGCCCGGAGACGAGAACCGTGCCCAGGCGATGGAGAGCCTCGTCCTCACCGACGTCTCCACCGCACAGGAGGTGCTCGGCCAGGTGGGGCGCCTCTCGCATATCGACCTGAAGCTGCCGGACGGCGAGGCCGGTGAGACCCACCTGGCGAGCCTGCGCCCCCTGCTGCCCGAGGGCGCCGAGGTGCTACGCCCCCGCGCCCGGGGCAACGCGGTGGAACAGATGACGCGGGCGTTCCGCACCAACCTCACCGCGCTGTCTCTGCTGGCGCTCGTGGTGGGCACGTTCCTCATCTACAACACGATGACCTTCTCGGTGGTGCAGCGGCGCGAGCAGCTCGGACGGTTGCGCGCGGTGGGCATTACCCGGCGCGAGCTCTTCGCCCTGGTGCTCGGCGAGGCGGCGGCGCTGGGCGCGGTGGGCACGGTGGCGGGGCTGCTGCTGGGAGTGGTGCTCGGGCGCGGGTTGATGGAGCTCGTCACCCGGACGCTCAATGACCTGTACCTCGTGGTGAGCGTGCGCAGCCTTTCTCTGGAGTCCTTCACGTTGGCGAAGGGCGTGGTGCTGGGCCTGGGCGCGACGCTGGCCGCCGCGATGCTGCCCGCGTGGGAGGCCGCGCGCTCGGCGCCCGCGGTGACGCTGCGCCGCTCCACCCTCGAGGACGTGTCGCGCCACCGGGCTCCCCGGCTCGCGCTGCTGGGACTCGTCATCCTCGTGCTGGGCGTGGGGCTGCTGTCCCTGCCCACGCCCGAGCTGCTGCCGGCCTACGCGGGCCTCTTCTCGCTGCTGCTCGGCGCGTCGCTGCTGGTGCCCTGGCTGACGGCGAAGCTGGCGGGACTGGCGGCGGGTCCGCTGGGACGCCCCTTCGGGCTGCTCGGGCGCATGGCGGCGCGCGGCGTGACATCGAACCTCAGCCGCACCGCCGTGGCGCTGGCGGCGCTGATGGTGGCGGTGGCCACCACGGTGGGCGTGGGCCTCATGGTGACGAGCTTCCGCGGCACGGTGGCGGACTGGCTGGAGTCCTCGCTGGAGGCGGACGTCTACGTGTCCCCGCCCGCGCTCGTCACCCGGCGGGGCGGCGCCACCTTCGCGCCGGGGCTCGCCGAGCAGGTGCGCGCCCTCCCCGGAGTGGCCAGCAGCAGCACCATCCGCACGGTGCAGGTGCGCGTGGACGGCGTGCCCACGGACGTGCGCGCGGTGGACTTCGGCACCACGCCGGTGCGGCCCTACCGCTTCAAGGAGGGAGACGCGGCGCGCGTGTGGAAGGAGCTGGAGGCACCGGACGCCGTCATCGTCTCCGAGCCCTTCGCCTTCCACCGCCGGCTGGGCGTGGGCGGCACGGTGGAGCTGGCCACGGACCAGGGCCCGCGCCGCTTCCGCGTGGTGGGCGTGTACTTCGACTACGGCTCGGACACGGGCACGTTGCTGATGCTGCGCGGCACGTACCTGCGCCACTTCGAGGACGCGCGCGTGAGTGGCGTGGCCCTCTACGCCGAGCCCGGTCAGGACGTGGACGCGCTCGTGGCCCGGGTGCGCGAGCGCTCCAGGGACGTGCAGGCGCTCGGCATCCAGTCCAACCGCGCGCTGCGCCAGATGTCCCTCGAGGTGTTCGACCGCACCTTCACCATCACCCACGTGCTGCGGCTGCTCGCGGTGGGTGTGGCCTTCATCGGCGTGTTGAGCGCGCTCATGGCGCTTCAGCTGGAGCGGGCGCGCGAGCTGGCGGTGCTGCGAGCCACCGGCCTCACCCCGCGCCAGCTCTGGGGCCTCGTGTCCCTCCAGACGGGGCTGCTGGGCCTGCTCGCGGGGCTCTTCTCGCTGCCGCTCGGCGTGGCGCTCGCGTACGTGCTCGTCCACGTCATCAACCAGCGCTCCTTCGGGTGGACGCTGCAACTGCTCGTCTCCGGCGACGTGCTCACCCAGGCGATGGTGCTGGCCCTCGCGGCGGCGGCGCTCGCGGGCCTGTACCCGTCCTGGAAGATGTCGCGCGCCAACCCCGCCCTGGCGCTGAGGGAGGAGTGAGGCCATGCGCGGACGCGGACTGCTCATCGGCGTGACGGGGGTGCTCGTGGGGCTCGCGGCCGGCGCGGCCTATGTCACGCGCGACACGTCGCCTCCCTTGGTGAATGCCCCGGCGATGAAGGTGTCGGAAGCGCTCGGCGGCGGGGCCAGCGCCGCGGAGGGCTACACGCGGGCGCTCGAGCCCCGGGAGTTCCACTTCCCCGAGGACCACGGCCCCCACCCCGGCTTCCACACCGAGTGGTGGTACTGGACGGGCAACCTCTCCACGGCGGACGGGCACGAGTTCGGCTACCAGTTCACCCTCTTCCGCAGCGCGCTGGCCCCCGGGGAGACGGAGCGCGCGTCCGCGTGGGGCACCCGGCGCATCTACATGGGGCACCTGGCGCTCTCGGACATCAGGGGTGGGCGCTTCCACGCCACCGAGCGTTTCAGCCGCGAGGCGATGGAGCTGGCGGGCGCGCGAACCGCACCCTTCCGCGTCTGGCTGGAGGACTGGAGCGCGGAGGCCCTCGGCGACGGCGCCCTGCCCCTGCGGCTCACCGCCCGGAGCGGGAACGTGTCGCTGTCACTGGAGCTGGAGGCCGGCAAGCCCCCGGTGCTCCAGGGCGACCGGGGCCTCAGCCAGAAGGGGCCTCAAAAGGGCAACGCCTCCTATTACTACTCGCTCACCCGCATGCCCACGCGCGGGCAGGTGACGGTGGACGGCCGCGCCCACGAGGTGACGGGCCAGAGCTGGATGGACCGCGAGTGGAGCACCAGCGCGCTCAGCGAGGGCCAGGTGGGCTGGGACTGGTTCGCGCTCCAGCTCTCGGACGGCGGCGAGCTCATGTACTACCAGCTGCGCCGCCACGACGGCACGGCGGACACGTACAGCGCGGGCACGCTCGTCCCCGCCCAGGGGGAGCCGGTGCACCTGTCGCGCGAGGACCTGCGGCTGGAGGTGGCGGAGACCTGGACGAGCCCCCACAGCGGCGTGGTGTACCCGGCCCGCTGGAAGCTCGCGGTGCCCTCGAGAGGTCTGACACTGGACATCACGCCCGCGCTCGCGGACCAGGAATTGCCGGTGAGTGTGCGCTACTGGGAAGGCGCGGTGCGCATGTCGGGCTCGCACGCGGGACAGCCGGTCCAGGGCCGTGGTTACGTCGAGCTGACGGGCTACGGCGACACGCCTCCACCAGGGCGCTGAAGAAGGGCCGGCGGCGTAGCCTCGCGTCCGACGGGGGTCGCACCATGCAGCAGCCGCGCGAGTGGAGCTTCGGGACACACCGGGCCTGGTTCGAGCCGCCCGACGTGCTGTGGATGAAGATTCGCGGAGACACCTCGCTCCAGGACGCCATCTCCATCCTCGAGCTCTACCGCGAGGTGGGCAGCCAGCAGCGCTTCTTCCTGGTGACGGACCTCTCGGAGGCCACCTCCGTGGCGCTCGAGGCGAGGGACCACGTCTCCTGGAACTTCCGCGCGGACTGGTTCCACGCCGCCATCTACGTCGGCGCGGGACTGATGCAGCGGGCGGTGGCCACCAGCATGAGCTTCTTCCATTCCCTGACAGGCCATCAGACGCGGCCGCAGCACTTCGTTCCGACAGAGAACGATGCACGCGCGCTCATCGCCGAGGAACGCTCCCTGATGGACAGAAGCAACGCTTCCGCGCGTGGCGCCGCTCGTCCTCTCCACCCTGACGGGTAGGATGCCGCGCAACCGCCATTGGGGGAGACATGACCATCCAGCGCGAATGGAAGTTCGGGACGCACACCGCCCATTTCGAGCAGCCGGACATCCTGTGGGTGAAGATTCAGGGAGAGACCACGCTGAAGGATGCCATCGCGTTGTCGGAGCTCTACGGAGAGCTGGGCAACAAGCATCCGTACTTCGTGGTGACGGACCTCACGGAGGCCACCTCCGTCGAGACGGAGGCCCGCGAGCACGTCTCCAAGAGCATCAACCCGGGCTGGTTCCTCGGCTCCGTCTACATCGGCGCGGGCTTCGTGCAGAAGGCGGTGGCCAAGAGCCTGGCCTTCGTGCACGCCATGACGGGCAAGCTCACCTTCGACATGCACTTCGTCGCCACGGAGCCGGAGGCCCGCGAGCTCATCGCCCGCGAGCGCGCCCAGCGCAGCACGCGCGTGGCCTAGAACACCGCCATCTGCCCGGCCGGCTCGTCACGCGCCTCCCGCGGGCGCGTGTTGTAGGCCAGGGCCTCCTCCAGGCGCGCGGGCTTCTCGGCGCGCGGAGACGTCATCAACCGGATGAAGGCCTCGTGGTCCAGCCGCAGGCGCGGGTTGGTGAGGCGCTCGTGGCCGATGGTGCTGAACGTGCGGCCCCCATCGTCGTGCGCGGGGAAGACGAGCGTGTCCCCGGTGAGCACCCGGTCCTCCATCACCAGCACCAGCGCGTCCGCGGTGTGCCCCGGACTGGCCCAGACGGTGAGGTGCACGTCGCCCACCGCCAGCACCTCACCCTCTCGCAACGGCCGCTGCACCGTTGCTCGCCGCGCGCCGCTTCATGGCCCGCCGGCAGCTTCCCGCCTGACGAAGACCCTCACCCTGGCCCTCTCCCGAAGGAAGAGGGCCGGGTGGGACTCAACGCGGCTCCTGTTCTCCCGTGCGAAAAGGTACCGATTGCTTGCCCGCGCCATCGTTTGCTACGACGCAATAGGGTGGGCGGGGGCACCACCGCCAATCCGAGACAAGGGGAGGAAGGCTCGTGGAGCAGATGGGGAAATACCAGCTGATCCGGAAGCTCGCCACCGGGGGGATGGCCGAAGTCTTCCTCGCCAAGGCCGCTGGCCCCATGGGGTTCGAGAAGGTCCTGGTGGTCAAGCGCATCCTCCCGCACCTCGCCGAGGATCCCGACTTCATCGAGATGTTCCTGGCGGAGGCGAAGCTGGCGGCTCAGCTCAACCACGCCAACATCGTGCAGATTTTCGACTTCGGCGAGCAGGACGGCGCGTACTTCCTCGCCATGGAGTATGTGGACGGACCGAACCTGCGGACCCTGGCCCGGCGCGCCTTCCAGGAGGGCTCGTCCATCCCCCATCCACTGAGCGCCCGCCTCGTCGCCCTGGCGTGCGAGGGGCTGGCCTTCGCCCATGAGCTGACGGATGCCCAGACCGGCGAGCCGCTGGGGCTCATCCACCGCGACATCAGCACGGACAACATCCTCGTGTCGCGCACCGGTGGGGTGAAGGTGGTGGACTTCGGCATCGCCAAGGCCGCCAATGCCAGCCCTCACACCCGCACCGGTACCCTCAAGGGCAAGGTGGCCTATATGTCCCCCGAGCACCTGATGGGCAAGCCGCCCCTGGATGCGCGGACCGACATCTACGCGCTCGGGGTGGTGCTCTATGAGCTGATAACGGGCCGCAAGCCCTTCGACGCCCAGAGCGACGTGCAGATGGTGCAGGCCATCATCCATGAGTCCCCCATCGACGTGAGGACGCTGCGCACCGACGTGCCCGCGGAGCTGGTGGCCATCCTCGACAAGGCCCTGGCCAAGGATCGTGAGGCCCGCTATCGCGGCTGCTGGGAGATGCAGGAGGACCTCGAGCGCTTCCTCTTCCGGTGCGGTGAGCCAGTCGGAGCCCCGCAGCTCGCGGAGCTGGTGAGGCAGCTCATCCCCGTGCTCCCGGGCGACGGGATGGAGGTCCCGCGCTCCAACCCCGCCCCCCAGCGCCTGGTCCCAGAGCCGCGCTCCCCGCCGTCGAGGCCACGGATTCCCCTGGCGCCCCCATCCCCCCAGGCGGAGACGGTCGTTGCCTCCCCCGTGGAGCCCGCCCCCGAGCCGTCACGGCGTGGAAGGAGGCTGGCCCCGGCCCTGCTCCTGTTGGCCGCGGGCCTGTTGCTGCTGGTGGGAGGCAGGTACGCGCTGGGGGAGATGAATCGCCCGGCGGAGCCGCCTCCGCCTCCGCCCCGCGCCCCGGTCCTCGCCCCCGTGCCCACCGCCAGGGCACCCGCGCCTCCTCCAGCAGAGCCGCCGGATGCCGGCCCACGGGAGGTCGCCGAGCTCCCGGAGCCGGCGACTCCGGTCACTCCCGATGAGACCGAGCGGGAGGCCGTTCCGGCCGAGGCTTCGGATGGCTCCACGCTCCGGGTACACTCCAACCTTCGCGCCTACGTCCGCATCAACGGCAAACTCGTGGGCAGGACGCCACTCGTCCACACCGTGGCGCCGGGCTGGCTGCGAGTCGAGGTGACCGGCGCCACCAGGGACGGCAGGTTCGACAAGTCGCAGGTCATCGAGCTGAAGACCGGAGAGAGCCGCCAGGTGTCGTTCGCCGTCCAGAAGGTGCAGGTGACGATCCGCGGCCGCCCGGATGACATGAAGGTCATCTCGATGGATGGCAAGAAGCTCGGGGGCAAGACGAGCGTGTCCACCTACGAGGGCAAGCACCGGCTGGAGTTGCTCCACACCCCCACGGGGAAATCCCATACCTCCGAGTGCGAGGTGCGGCCCGGGGACAAGTTGTGCAAGTTCTTCGTGCAGACGCTCCAGTAGGCCCTGGAGCGGGGCTCACCGCAATGGAGTGAGGGGGCTCCAGCCGGCTCCGAGCGAGAACAGGAGGGCATCGGACTGGCGTCCCGCGGTGGCGTTGAGGAAGCGCTCGTAGGCCACATCGGCGAAGAGGCGGAAGGCCCCAGTCTGCAGGCCCACCCCCACGCCGGCCCGGCCTCCCACGGAGCCCTCCGGCACGAGGGCAGTCACCCCGAGCAGGACATGGGGGCGGATCCATCCGAGGCTCGCGCCCTGGATGTCGTACGGGTAGAGGCGTCCCTCGGCGCGCAGCACGGGGGATGATTGGAGCACGACGGTGAGCGCGCCGCCGAAGCCGGAGCCGGCCCCCTCCATCGGGGCCTGGGCCAGCTCCGCCATCAGGGAGGGGACCACGGCGAAGCGTACCACCTCCGCTTCGCCGCGCAGCCCCACCATCAGGCTCCAGGGGCGCGCGGGCGGCTCCTGGGCTGCGGGCTGTGTGGAAGACGGCTCGGACACGGCCTGGGCCGCGCGCAGCTTCCGGCGCACCCGCTCGAAGCGCTCCTGGAGCGTCTGGGAGGGCAGGGGAACGGGAAGCTGCGCGGACGGGCGCTGCGTGAGGGCGAGCGCGAAGGCCTCGTCCGCCTCCTGGTCGTTGCGCAGGCTGTGGTGGAGGATGCCCTTCATGAGGACCATCCAGAGCGTCTCCTCGGGGCCGTTGCCGGCGAAGGTCTCCGCCTCGCGCAGGGACTTGAGGGAGGCCTCGTACTCGAGCTCGTCGTAGAGGCGGGCGGCCTTGCGGATGTGAGGGTTCTTCGTCGAGGGGTAGGACGTCTGCTCGAGAGGGCTGGCGAGCGCCTCGCGGCCAGCGGAGCCGAGCACGGTGGCCAGCACGAGCAGGGGCAGGAGGGCCCGCGAGCCCTGGCGCAGGGGAGAGGGTGGCCCCGAGCGGCGCCGCCGGTGGAGCGCGAGGGCCAGCGAGGCCAGTGCCCAGGGGACGACGCCGGAGGCGGGCAGCGTGGCGCAGCCCCAGCCGTAGGAGCCGCGGATGATGAAGCGGGCGGACTCCGAGGCCGGGCCGGTGTTGCCGGCGGCGTCGGTGGCGGTGGCCTCCACCGCATGCGCCCCCATCGCGAGCTCCCGCGGGAGGGTGAAGCTCCAAGCGCCCTCGGTGGCCGTGGCCATGCCCTCCTGCCGTCCATCGACGAATACCGTCACGGTGCTCCCCGCCTCCGCCGTGCCCGAGAAGGTGGGCATCAGGGTCCGCACCGTCGCATCCAGGGTGGGGGTCCGCAGCAGCGGGGCCGCGGGAGCCATCGTGTCGACCGTCCACGAGTGGATGGCGGGAGAGGTATCGGCGTTGCCGCTGGCATCGATGGCGCGGACGGCCAGGGTGTGCGTGCCGTCCGGGAGGCGCTCGAACGAGGGGGTGCTGGAGCAGGGCACGAAAGGGGCCTCGTCCAGGCCGCACTCGTAGCTCACGGTGTCCGTGTCGGGCGAGGACAGGGAGAAGTCGGCCCTCGGCTCCCGCGCCTGGAGGGGCGGGACGGTGGAGAGGGAGGTATCCGGCGCGGTGGAGTCCACGACCCGCACTGGCTGGCCCGAGGCGATGGCATGGGTCGAGACGAAGAGGAGATAGTGGCCATACCCCACCGGCGGGAGGGTCACGCGCACCTCGGTGTCCGAGAAGCGCTGCCAGCTGAGCGGCACGTACCCTCCTCCCTCGGGGGACAGGAGGAGGAGGCGGGGGACGTCGGAGGCACCACAGCGATAGCTGTCGCCACAACCTCCCGACGGGCCGCGAAACCCGGTCCCGGTGAGGGTGAAGGCCACTCCTGGAACCAGCGGGCCCGGAGCGTTCGGCTTGGGGCGCCACGCCTCGTTGGTGCCCAGGTCGTCGTACAGCTCGGCGGTGGCGGAAGCGCCACCCGTGACGAGCACACGGCTGGAGGGCAGGAGGACGGCGGCATGCGCCTGGCGCGCCCAGTTCATGGAGGCGAGCACCTTCCAGGTACCGGTGGCGGGGTCGTACAGCTCGGCGGTGGCGAGGAGGATGGAGCCATTGGAACCACCGGTGACGAGCACCTTGCCATCGGGCAGCAGGGTGGCGGTGTGCTGGTGGCGCCCCGAGCTCATGGAGCCGGTGGCCTTCCAGGTGCCGGCGGTGGGGTCATACAGCTCGGCGGTGGCGAGGGGGGTGGAGCCATTGGAGCCGCCGGTGACGAGCACCCTGCCATCGGGCAGCGAGGTGGCGGTGTGCTGGTGGCGCGCCGAGCTCATGGAGCCGGTAGCCGTCCAAGCGCCGGTAGCGGGGTCGTACAGCTCGGCGGCGGCCAGGGTCGCGCCGCCGGTGGCACCGCCAGAGATGAGCACCTTGCCCGTGGGCAGAGGGGTGGAGGTGTGCTGGGAGCGAGGCGCGGCCATGGGGCTCGTGGCCTTCCAGGCGGCGGAGGCCGGGTCGTACAGCTCGGCGGTGGCGAGGACCCGGAGGCCATTGGCGCCGCCGGTGACGAGCACCGTTCCATCGGGCAGCAGGCTGGCGCGGTGCGCGGTGCGCGGCGAGACCATGGGCGAGAGGGAAGCCCAGGCGCCGGCGGCGGGGTCGTACAGCTCGGTGGTGGAGAGGACGCTGGAGCCCGCGGCGCCGCCCGCGACGAGGAGCTGGCCGGTACGCAGCAGCGTGGCGGAGTGGTGGCCACGTGCCGAAATCATCGCGCTGGTGGCCGTCCAGGTGCCAGTGGAGGGCTCATACAGCTCCGTACTGGCGGTCATCCCCACCGCATGGGTGCCGCCGGCGATGAGCACCTTGCCGTTGGGCAGCAGGGTGGCCGTGGAGTCGCCGTGGGCGGAGGCCGTGGCACCGGTGGCCGTCCAGGTGCCGGCCGCCGGGTCGTAGAGCTCGGTGGTGGCGAGGGCGACGGAGCCGTTGTAGCCACCGATGGCGAGAGCCCTGCCGTCGGGGAGCAGGATGGCGGAGAGATAGACACGTGCCGAGGACATGGGGCCAGCGGACGACCAGGTGCCGGTGACGGGGTCATATAGCTCGGCGGCGGCGACAGGGGTGGTGGCGTATCCACCGATGACGAGCACCTTGCCCTGGGGCAGCCGGACGGCGGCATGCTGGTAGTGCCCCGAGGCCATGGAACCAGCGGAGGTCCAGGCGCCGGTGGAAGGGTCGTACAGCTCGGCGGTGGTGAGGACGGCACCATTGTAGCCACCGGCGACGAGCACCTTGCCGTCGGGCAGCAGGGTGGCGGAGTGGGAGTAACGTGGAGAGCCCATGGAGCCGGCGGATGTCCAGGTTCCGGTGGCGGGGTCGTACAACTCGGCGGTGGCGAGGGAGACGGCGCCGTTGTAGCCACCGGTGACGAGCACCTTGCCGTCGGGCAGCAGGGTGGCGGCATGGTGGTAGCGCACCGAAGCCATGGTGCCGGCGGACGTCCAGGTTCCGGTGGCGGGGTCGTACAACTCGGCGGTGGCGAGGACGGCGGAGGCTCTGTAGCCACCGGTGACGAGCACCTTGCCGTCGGGCAGCAGGGTGGCGGCATGGAGATAGCGCGCCGAGGCCATGGTGCCGGCGGATGTCCAGGTTCCGGTGGCGGGGTCGTACAACTCGGCGGTGGCGAGGGCGACGGAGCCGCTGTAGCCACCGGTGACGAGCACCTTGCCGTCCGCCAGCAGGTTGGCGCCATGGTAGTAGCGCGCCGAAGTCATGGCCGCGGTGGCCGTCCAGGTACCGGCAAGAGGGCTGTACACCTCCGCACTGGCGAGGGTGCCGGTGCCATCTTGACCGCCGGTGACGAGGATCCTGCCATCGGGCAGCAGGCTGGCGGCATGGACATGGCGCTGCGAATTCATCGGCCTGGCAGCGGTCCACCCCGGAGCTGCTGCAGCAGCGGAGCTGACCAGACACAACACGAGCAAGAGAAGCCGCATAGGACATGGAGTTACAGCACACCCGCCGTTGCCGCTCCAATAACTGGCCTTCGACCCGGAGGAGCGGGCGTGGGGCTCAGCGGTGAACGGGGGCGGCCATGGCCAGGTGCGCGTGGAGCGTGTCGGTGCGCACGTAGAGGAACTGCGCGTCGCCGAAGGACAGGCCGTCTCCGTCCACCAACTGCTGCTCCTGGTCTCCCAGGGCCACGGCGTTGACGAAGGTGCCGTTCATCGAGTCCGCGTCGCGCACGTAACAGTTGCCGTCCGCCGCGCTCCAGCGCAGGAGCGCGTGGAACTTGGAGACGGACGGGTCGTGGATGACCAGGGAGCTCGTCTCCAGCCGGCCCACGGCGAACACCTCGCCATCCGTCTTCGGCTTGAGGAAGAGGACCTGCAGGTGCTCGAAGCCCTGCAGCATCGCCATCAGCCGGTCCGCCAGACGCGAGCGGTGGGCCATGAACACCGTGCGCGCCCCGCCCATCTGCTGGGCCACCCGCTGGAAGACGGGGGCGGGAGGCTGCTGGATGAGCGCCACGGGACCGTGCTCGGACTGGAAGGTCCTCACATCCACCTGGGGCAGCGCCCGTAATTCCTTCACCGAAGGCATGGCGCGCAGGCTAGGCGCCCAAGCCGCGCGTGCCAAGGGCCCAGGCTCGGGTATGGTGCGCCCGCACACCACCCAGGCAGCCTCAGGAGGCTTCATCCATGGCGAAGGCGAAGTACGTGCTGGCAGTGGACCAGGGCACCACCGGGACCCACGTCTCCATCCTCGATGACAAGCTGCGGGTGGTGGGCAAGTCGTACCGCGAGTTCACCCAGTACTTCCCCAAGCCGGGTTGGGTGGAGCACGACCTGGAGGAAATCTGGACCAGCGTCGAGCAATGTGTGCGTCTGGCGCTGAAGGCCGCGGGGCTGGCCGGCAAGGACATCTCCGCGGTGGGCATCACCAACCAGCGGGAGACGTCCGGCCTGTGGCTGCGCGAGGGCGGCAAGCCGCTGAGCCATGCGATCGTGTGGCAGGACCGGCGCACCTCGGCGCACTGCGCGAAGCTGCGCGAGCAGGGCGAGGAGGCCCGGGTGCGGCAGATGACGGGCCTGGTGTTGGACCCGTACTTCTCGGGCACCAAGCTGACGTGGATGCTGGAGCACGTGAAGGGGGCCCAGAAGCGCGCCGAGAAGGGAGATGCGTGCTTCGGCACCGTGGACACGTGGCTCGTCTACAAAATGACGGGGGGCCAGGCGCACGTCACGGACGTGTCCAACGCCAGCCGCACGCTGCTGATGGACGTGAACCGGCTCGCGTGGGACGAGGGCATGCGCACGCTCTTCGGCGTGCCGGCGGCGTGCCTGCCGGAGATTCGCGGCTCGGCGGAGAGCTACGGCACCACGCGGGGCATGAAGAGCCTGCCGGACGGCATTCCCATCAGCGGCATGGCGGGAGACCAGCAGGCGGCGCTCTTCGGGCAGGCGTGCTTCAGCCCGGGCGAGTCCAAGTGCACCTACGGCACCGGGGCCTTCCTGCTGATGAACACGGGCGAGACGCCGGTGTACTCGAAGGCGGGGCTGCTCACCACGGTGGCGTGGAGAATCAACGGCCAGACGGCGTACGCGTTGGAGGGCAGCTCGTTCATCGCCGGGGCCGCGGTGCAGTGGCTGCGGGACGGGCTGAAGGTCATCAAGAAGGCGGCGGACGTGGAGCCGCTCGCGGCGAGCGTGAAGGAGAGCGGGGACGTGGTGTTCGTCCCGGCGCTTGCGGGCCTGGGAGCGCCGCACTGGCGTCCGGAGGCGCGTGGCCTGTTCGCGGGCATCGACCGCTCCACCACGGTGGCGCACCTGGCGCGCGCGGCGCTCGAGGGCGTGGCGATGCAGATCCACGACCTGGCCGAGGCCATGCGGCGTGACAGCGGGCGGGAGATTCCATCCTTCAAGGTGGACGGAGGCGCGTCGGCCAACAACCTGATGATGCAGTTCCAGGCGGACATGCTGGGCACGGAGGTGGTGCGTCCGCAGAACCTGGAGACGACGAGCCTGGGAGCGGCCTTCCTGGCGGGACTGGGAGCGGGCGTGTGGAGCGGCACGGACGCCATCCGCCGCGCGTGGAAGGTGGGCAAGGTCTTCAAGCCGAAGATGAAGCCCGAGGTGCGTGAGCGATACCTGACCAAGTGGCGGCGCGCGGTGGAGCGCGCCTGAGACAGCGGCCCCGGGTTGCGATAGAGGAGACGAGCGATGGCCCATGACCGCACGCAGTTGACCCCCGAGGCGCTGAAGCAGTTCCTCACCGAGCACTCCGAGTGGAAGCACGAGGGCGGGATGATCCGCCGCACGTACGAGGCGCCGGGCTTCCTGGCGGGCATCGAGTTCGTGAGCCGGGTGGCGAAGGCCGCCGAGGCGGCGGACCACCATCCGGACATCGACATCCGCTGGAGGAAGGTGACGCTGGCGCTGGTGACGCACGACGCGGGAGGGCTGACGTGGCGTGACACGAAGCTGGCGGCCGAGGCGGACACGCTCTTCAACCAGGTCGTGAAGCAGGGCTGATGCGGGCAGCACTCATTGTCGTCGGGGTGCTGCTGACGGGGCCGGTGGCGCGGGCACAGGACGAGGTGCCCGAGGCCACGCGGCCGGAGCGGCTGTACCTGAACTCGGGCGTGCTGATGGGCTCGTCGCGGGTGGTGGGGTTGGGTGGGGCCTACGTGGGCATCGCCGAGGGCGTGGCGGGCTTCACGCACAACCAGGCGGCACTGGCGCACCGCTCGCCGAGGCTGGACCGGGACTGGGACGTGGGCGTCACGCTGTCCTGGATGAACCTGCCGCTGGCCAAGGTGAAGGGCAAGGACCTGGACAACGACGGCCAGCCGGACGACGCGCCGGAGACGTTGCAGCTGCAGGGCGCGGTGATGTTGCAGTACCGCAACTTCGGCCTGGGCTTCTCGCTGCGCAACTACCAGGTGGCCTACTGCAACACGGTGCACTGCGACCCGAGTGACCGCATCCGCGTGTCGCTGGTGCAGTCGTCCCTGGCGGGAGCGGTGGCGCTGGGGCGGGACGACTTCATCCTGGGCTTCGGCATCTACAGCGCGCAGGCGGTCTTCAGCCACAAACCGGAGGGCGACTGGCGTTACGGGGACACGGGGTTGGCGCTGGACATGCTGTACCGGCCGCACGGACGCTCGTACCGGGTGGGGGTGTCGGTGAGGCCGGAGGTGGTGGGCGCGTGGCGGCGGGCGGAGGGACAAGTGCCCTTCCTGGCGGGCCGGCAGCTGTACTCGGCGGTGGTGTCACCGGCGGTGATGTCACTGGGAGCGAGCTGGAGGCTGGGAGAAGGCTCGGAGCGCTACAACCAGCTCTCGCCCGCGGCGCGCCGGCAGATGCTGGAGGGAGAGCACTTCTCGGAGGTACCGGCGGAAGAGAGCGCGGAGGGACCCGCGGGCCGGTGGCTCATCAGCGCGCAGGCGGACTTCATCTCGCGAGTGGAGAACGCGGTGCCGGTGCGCTCGTTCACGGCGCTCACGGCGCCGGAGAAGGTGGGCGTGTCGGGGATGCTGCAACCGAGGGTGGGAGTGGAACACGAGACCTGGCCGGGGCGGCTCCGAACCCGGTTGGGAGCCTTCATCGAACCCTCACCGTTCACGGACCACCTGCCGAGAGCGCACGTGACGGGAGGCTTCGAGCTGTTCCTGTTCCGGTACCTGGACGACTGGGCACTGACGGCATCGTTCGACGTCTCGAGACGCTACTCGGACTTCGGCATTTCGGTGGGTCTATGGCGATGAATTCCCCTCTCCCCTCGGGAGATGGACGGGGTGAGGGTGCCCGTCCCCCGGGTTCATCACCGCGTGAATCCCCTCTCCCTCTGGGAGAGGGTCAGGGTGAGGGTCATCGAGCCATGTGGAAGACGGGAGCGCTCACGGTCCTCGCGCTCATGGGTTTCGCGGCCAATTCACTGTTGTGCCGGGCGGCCCTCGAGAACGGAGCATGGAGGATCGACGCGGCAAGCTTCACGAGCATCCGCCTGGCCGCGGGAGCCATCGTCCTCGCGCTCCTGCTCCGGATGCGCGGAACCCGAAGCGCGGAGCGAAAAGGCTCCTGGGGTTCAGGCCTGGCACTGTTCGCCTACGCGGCGGGCTTCTCCCTGGCATACGTACGCATCCCCGCGGGAGTGGGGGCCCTCATCCTCTTCGGCTGCGTGCAGGCGACAATGCTGAGCGTGGGGCTCTTCCGAGGAGAGCGCCCACGACCCCTCGAGTGGCTGGGATTGGCACTAGCCCTCGGAGGGCTGATCGTCCTGCGGCTGCCGGGAGCCACGGCGCCGGACCCGCTCGGAGCGACACTGATGGCCGGAGCGGGAGTCGCATGGGGCATCTACTCCCTGCGAGGACGCGGCACGGCGGACCCACTGGCGGCGACGGCGGACAACTTCCTCCGGAGCGTGCCCATGACGCTCGGACTGTCCCTCCTGGCGCCCCTGGCCCTGGGAGCACCCCGAGCGACGGCGGAAGGCGTGGGGCTCGCGGTGGCATCGGGAGCACTGGCCTCGGGGGTGGGCTACAGCCTGTGGTACGCGGCGCTGCCGCACCTGACGGCGATGCGAGCGGCGGTGGTGCAGCTCGCGGTGCCGGTGGTGGCGGCGGTGGGCGGGGTGCTGCTGCTCGGCGAGACGCTGACGGCGCGGCTGGTGGGCGCGGGCTCGGCGCTGCTGTGTGGCGTGTTCCTCGCGCTGCTGGCACGCCAGAGAAAGGCCCCTGCGCCCTCACGGTGAGCGCGCATCCGGGAGCAGGCCGAGCGCCCGTAGCCCCGGGGCTCAGCCGTGGCGCCCGGAACGGCGCCGCGCCGCCTGCCGCACGCCGGGCAGGGGCCGGGGCGGGGACTCCAGGTGCGCGGCGCGGGGAGTCCTCGCCGCGGGGGTGCCCAGCTCGCTCCCATCCTCGGGAAGAGGCCGGTCCTGCTCACGCCTCTGTGCTGGCGCGCTGAGCAGGCGGGAGTCCGGCTGCCAGTCGAGGAGCAGGATGGAGATCAACACCATCAGCACCACCGTGCGCCGGAAGGAGGGCGAGTCCTGTAGCAACGTCTGCATGCGTGGTTCCACCCCGTGGAAACAGCCCGGCCGACGTTTTCATGCGGCCCCGCCCCCATTTTCACACCGCGGCGTCAGGGAGAGGCACAGATGAGGGTGTCGAGCATCGTCACGTTCGAATTGCCCGTCACGCTCCAGGGGCCCACGCCGCCAGTGCCGTTGATGAAGGAATAGGCCGTGGAGCGGATGCTGGTGGTGTAGCCCTGGGACGAGGCGTGGCCGTTGTCCTGGCAGAAGCGCCGGGCGGTGTCCGCCGCGCTGGAACCCGTCGCGGGGTAGAGGGTGCCTACGTAGTACCCGTTCACCATCGGGCTCGAATAGGTGGTGATGGGGACATCGTCACAGGTGATTGCATCGAGCATCGTGACGTTGGCATTGCCCGTCGTGCTCCAGGGGCCCACGCCGCCGGTGCCGTTGATGAAGGAATAGGCCGTGGAGCGGATGCTGGTGGCGTACTTCAGCGCGGAGACGTAGCCGTTGTCCTGGCAGAAGCGGCGGGCGGTGTCGTCCGCGCTGGAGCCCGTCGCGGGGTAGAGGGTGCCCACGTAGTACCCGTTCACCATCGGGCTCGAATACGTGACGGGCGTGGCACGGGCCGGCAGCGAAAAGCCCAGCACCACGAACAAGAACACGAGACACGAAGACAGACGCACACCCTGCTGACTCATTCCACACCTCCACTGAACCGAAAGGGGGAATGAATGTAGCCAATTCAAGAAAAAACTGTAAGAATAGATGAACAGGAAGGCCCGCTCATCGCGGGCCATCACCCGCCTCACAGCCGGGAGAGCTGACCATCCCGGAAGGCCTGGTCCACGGGCGCCGCCGCGTCCGCCTTGGTGATGTAGCCCTTCTTCGCCACATCCAGCCCCTTGTTCTTCTCGTACGCTCGCGGACTGCTCGCCGCCGAGTAGCACGTATAGGTCTCCGGCTTGCCCACGGCCTCGGGACAGATGATGGCCATGTAGACGTCGCTCCGCGTCGTGAGCGGCCCCTTCGCCTTGATGCAGCGGTCCATGTATTTGTAGACGTAATCGAGCTGCTCGACCTCGGTCATCACCTTCAATTCATCCACCGTCTTGCCAAGCCCCTCCGTGCCGCTCGGGGTGAACTGGATGAGGCCGTACGCCTGACCGCCCGCGTTGTTCTGCTTGCTGGCCGAGAACGTTGCTCCCGTCTCGAAAGCCATGCAGGCCATCAGGTCATCCGGCTGGATCTTCAGGAGGTCGCAGATGACCAGCACCTTCTTCCGGAACTCCGCCGAGACCTTGGAGCCCCAGACCATCGTGCCCTCGATCCTCCGGGGCGACTGCCCGATGTCCGTGGAGACGGAGGGGACCTCGGTGGACAGGACCTTGCCCTCCTTGTCCAACACGCAGGCCTCGAGCTTGAACCGGCCCTGGCCCCGCAGCTTCCGGACCACCTCCTGGTCCGTGATTCGCGCCACCAGCCGTCCCTGGGAGTCACACTGGCCTCCAGCGCCCAGGGCAACGTCGTACCGGAACGGGACTCGCGACAGCAGCACCGGGTCCTTCAAGCCCGAGAAGTACTCATAAAGGCGGAACCCGAGCGTGCTGCCCTTCTTCCCGTTCGGGACATGCCGCGCCTGACAGCGCACCTGCATGTGGCACGTGGCATCGGTGAGATCCACGAGGCGCACCGTCAGCTCGCTCAACCGGGGAACGCCCTCGTAGGCAACGGAGAATGCCGGCGGGGCGGCGACCAGCTCTTCCCAGAGGTTGGCGCCCGGCTCGGTGACCTGGCCGCGGATGCGCACCTTCTTGCCCAGGAGGTTCGGCTCCTCCAGGGGGATGAGCGCCTCGAGGTAGCGGGGGTTCCGCTCCGCGGGCTTGACGGTGAGCTTCATGAGCTCGGTCTGGCTGGCCTCGTCATACAGCGAGAAGACGGGCTCGGCGGCCTTCCAGTACCCCCCATCTCCCACGAGCTTGATGGTCACGAGCAGCTGGTTGTCACGCACGCCAGTCGAGATCGACCCGAAGTGGGGGGCCCGCGATGGAGTGTCCTTCAGCTCCTGGGAAGCAATGGCGGTGGCCAGGTCCTTGGGCGTCTTCTTCTGCTTGGGCTGCTTGGAGCCCTTCTTGGGAGGCGGCTCGAGCCAGAGCTGGTCATCATCGAAGGTGAGGAACCTGGACGCGTCGTAGTCCATCACCGCGCTGACGGGCACGTAGCTCTCGGTGCCCGACAACGTCTTGGGAATCCGCAGCAAGGCGAAGAGCTGCACCTGCGACATCCCCAGGGTGGGCATGAGCAGCTCCCAGAAGTACTCCGAGGACGAAGCCTCCGCCAACGCCGGCCGCGAAACGGGATTCATCAGCAGGGTGCGGACCACGGAATCGAGCTCATGCAGCCCGTATTGCCAGAGCGTCAACTCGAGCGGGAGGCGGAAGCCCGGGTCCACGTTCTCCACCTTCGCGAGAACGCTTCCATTGCTGACCTCGAAGTTCGTCAGCTTCGGCTTCGGGAAGGAGACGGCCTTGGGCCGCTTCCAGACCAGATAGCTCACCTCCTGTCCCTCGGTCTCCTGGAGGACCTCGAGCAGGAGATCGAAGCTGTACTCGTCCTGCTGCTTCTCGAGGTAGGTCAGCAGGTACTCGCCGCCGCACTCCGCGCAACCGACCCTCCATTCCTTCGTGTCGTCCTCCTCCATGGACCACTCGAAGATGGACCAGGCCAGCGAGTCGGAGAACTTGCCGGACTCGATCGCTCCCCCGTGGAAGACGGAGAGCTTGAGCCGGGCCTTCTCGAACTTCCGGCTGAGCACCGGCTTGAGCTTCAGCAGCCTGCCGAGGAGGACCTTGCCGGGGCTGGCCCCCGTGACATCCAGCGGGTTGTTGAACTTCAGCGGACCCGAGACCGCATGGGGAAGCGCGAACGGAAAGTCCGGGATGACGGAGAGCTGGGCGTCGGCCACACCGAAGAGGCCCGACGCGAAGGTGTCGATCTCCACGTCGACGGTGCAGGAGTCCCCGTTGATCTTCATGGGAACCGCGCCGATCTCCGACTGCCGGAGTTCTCCGAGCGACTGGGCCTCGACGAGCACGCGGCACGTCGCGTCGGCGGGCAGGTTCTTCTGCGTCCCCCGCAGGGTGACCTTGTAGAGCCGCCCCTCCTGCCGGATGTCCGCGGGGGAGAGGGAGAGATTGAGGGTGATGGGGGCCACGGCCACCAGGCGGATGACACCCTCGGCTCCCGGCTCGAGCCGCACTTCGAGAGGAGCAACCACTTGCGCTTCGGTCGCCATGTCAGGCCCTCCCGCTCGTCATGAACACGCCCCGGCCGTCCGGCCACATGCCGGGGAAATCACCCAGCACCTCCTGCGGCTCCTTCTGCTCGAGAGGCTCGGGAATGGTGAGTTCCTCCTCGCAAGCCAGAGCCTCGTCCGCCTTCTCCACGGGCACGACACGGAGCTTGTACGTCTTGTCGCCCTCGAGCGCCGCGGCGACGTCACTCACGTCCACCTTGGCGCGGAAGACGCCCTTCGAGTCCGTCACACCGCCGCCCCCCTTGCGCCGCAGCTCGTAGGCGATGCAGTCCGCCGGGAGCTTCAGGGGCGTCCCCGAGGACGTGGTCAGCTCCAGCTTGAATCCCCTGCTCGCGGGGACCGCGTTCGTCGAGAGCGAGACCGTCAGGACGAAGGGATCGTACAACGCCGGCTGCGCCTGGAGCTGAGCACCCGGCTCCATGTCGTATCCGATTTCCTTCGAGGGCTGGACATCGATGCGCTCGGTCTTCAGGGGCACGTCCTTCTTCTTGACGAAGGCCGAGATGGCGAGCTGCTTGCCCTTCAGGTTCTTGTCGCTGAAGTTCAACGCTCGCACCACACGCAAGGGATTGGGCAGGACGTCCGACTTCGCTTTCTTGTCGAACTCCTCATGCCCGAAGCTGATGCTCGGCTGGGCCGCCTTCCAGAAGTTCACGTCCCCCCCGAGCAGCGGCACGCAGACCTGGGCGCCCTTGCTGGTGAGTTGGACCACCGGCTCTCCGAACATGGGGCTGTGCAACACCTCCGAAACGCCGGTGGACCACTGCTCCAGGTAACCACCCCGGGCCAGCTCCTTCAGGGCCTCCACCGTCACCCGCTCACACCTCTTGCCGAGCGTGTCCGACGGGAGGAGCCGTCCATCCTGCGCGCTTCCTCCATTCGGGAAGAAGCAGCCGAACTGCACGGCCATCAACTCCTCATGGGTGAACTCCTTGCGCAGCTCGGTGAAGACCTCGTTCGCGTCGAACTCGACCACGAGCTCGCCGGGGTGGCGACTCTCCTTCGGCGCCTTCACCCGGATGCGGAGCTCGCCCTTTCCCGCTGCCTCCCAATCCTCGATCCAACCGTCCGCTTTCGCGCTGTCCACGGCCTCGCGCAGCTTCTCCGGGTTGGCGGCCCGAAGCTGGAGGGAGAGCCCATCCTCGGACAGCCCGACCAGGTTCACCGCCTGGCGTGCCGCATACCCGCTCCGGATGCGCTCCACCGCCTCGACCAGCTCCCAGGCAATCAGGGGCTCGGAGCCCGCAGCGGGCTTCTGACCCCTGGCCGCGTCGAGGAACTCCTTGTACGTGAAGTGCTGCGTGACATAGGTGCTGACGTTCTTGACGGTGCCCTGCTTGAGGAAGCCATCGACGACCGCGAAGCCGGCCTCCTCCTTGAGGGCCGTGTCCTCTCGCGCGACGACGGGAATCGCCATCCCAGCGGTCTCGAAGACAGAGGCATCCTTCGGAAGCTCGCCCGTCACCCGGCCCTTCCACGTGCGCAGGAGGATCCAGCCACGAAGGAGCCTCGGACAGTGGGCGCGGAACGCGATCCGCCAGGAGAAGGTTCCATCCTTGCCACTGACCAACGCCGCGTCGAGCACCAGGGGTTGCGAGCCGTCCTGTGAGGGCCTGGAGGCATTCAGAAGAACGGGCTCGAGCCCCTGAATCTTCAACTCGCCGAGCGCCTTCGCGCCAGGCTCATCCAGGCGCCACTCGCCCCAGCCGGGCACCTCCACGGGCTGCGCGAACACGCCCTCGTTGAACGCCCCCGAGGCGAGGGTCAGCCGCCAGTCCGAGGCGCTCGAGGACGAGACGTGCAGCTCCACCGTGTCCTTGCCGTAGCCCCGCTGCACCGCGCCGGCGTGGAGGAGCTCGCCCACGCGCCGGGTCTCCATCTGCTCACGCGCCGGCAACCACCCCACCGCGACGAGCTTCTTCAGCTCCTCCGAATGCCAGAGCGGCACATCCGCGAACTGGATGAAGTTGTGCCGGATCAGGAGCAGCAGCAGCCAGGCGAAGGTGACCGGGTGCGGGTTGTCGAGCAGGGTGTTCCTGGGGAGCTGCTCGCCATCCGGGTTGTCGGCGAACAGGGGCTTCTCGTTCCCCTGGGGGCCCAACACCGGCTTCTCCTTGTTCGCCCACCAGCCGACAGCCTCCGCGTACTTCCGGATGATCTCCTTCGCGCCCTTCTCGTCCGTGGCTTGCAGCACGTCCGAGCCGAGCTCCAACCGCTTGCGGACCTTCAGGTGCTCCAGCACCTGCTTCACGATGTTGTCGGGGTTCCACTCGTTGAGGTGCCGCAGGACGACGTTGCGCCAGCGGACGGAGGTCAAGGCCTTGAAGTGCTCGACATCCTTCGTCAGGCGCTCGTCCTTGCCCGGAGCGCTTCCGGACTGCAGGAAGAGGCTGCCCGGCGTCACGGGCTGCACGAAGATCTTCCTCGCCCTGGCGGGCACGGTGATGCGGAGGCGGGTCTTCCGTCCGTCGTAGTCCACCTCCACCGGCTCGAGGGACGGAGGGTCGAAGGTGAACCGGAGCTTGTAGGACCCCGCGGGCAGGCAGTTCTTGTAGTTCTCCAGGAGGACGTCGACGGGATAGCCGAGAACCTTCTCCTCCGCGGGCTTGTCCTCGGACCGGGGCGCATAGAACGGCAGCGCCCGGGAGGACCCCAGGAGCCTCCGGAGCAGCCCCTGGTTGTAGGTGTCCTGAAAGCCGGCGAGCAGCTTCTTCTCCTCGTCGCCCAGCTGCTCCAACACGGGCGCGAGCTTCAGCAGGGACTCGAGCTCGCCCGTGCGCTCGGAGCCGGTCTGCGCGGCGGGAGGATCGAAGTAGTTGTTCTGCTCCTTCTCCTCGAAGAACTGGAAGAAGGGCTTGCCGCCGCTCGACAGCCCGAGCTTCTCCTCCGCGAACTGGAGGAACTGCTCGAGCTGGCCCGGCTCACTGGGCGCGAGGACCTCCCAGTGCAGGAAGCCCTGGCCCACCGCCTCGCTCTTGTCATCGAGATAGCCGAGCAGCTCACCCGCCCGGACCTTGAGGGAGGGATGGCACAGGGTGACGACCTCTCCCGCGATGAGCGACTGGTGAAGCTCGGACAGGTCGCGATCCGGCTGCTTGAAGACAGCGCGGATGACGTCCCCGTTCTCGTCGCCGAGCTGGAAGGTCTGGGGCGTGGAGAGCTCCGAGCCCATCGCGGAGAAGGAGCCCCCCTTCTTCAGGATGATCTCCTCCTTGGGGTCAGCACCCTCCAGGGCGCCCTGGAGCCACCGGACCTGCTGGAAGGCCTCGTGACGTGGATCGAGTACGGACAGGGAGCCATCGCGGCGCGCGAGCACCTTGAGCCAGGCCACATCCTGGTACGTCCCCGCCTTCGTCCAGTCCGGGGGAACCAGGTGCATGTAGAGACTGTAGAAGGTGAAGCGCTTGGGTTCCTGCTTCTGAGCCTGCTGCGTCTGCTCCTGCGGCTTCTTCGGGATGAACTCCTCGACGTCGTGGCGGACCAGGATGAAGGAGTTGTGATTGCCCGCGAACTCCCTGGACAGCTCGTTCGCTTCGAGCCCCTTCTTCGCCGCCTGGACGACCTCGTTCGCTTTCGCGGCGGCATTCACTGCGGCCAGTGCCAGTTTGGACTCGGGAAGGGCGTTCGCCAGCCGGACGGCGACAATGTAACCCGGCGCGAGACAGCGCACCTCCCTGTGGAGAGCCAGCTCCAGGTGGACACCCGAATGGAGATTGCGCTGACTTCCCAGGGGAAAGAGACCCTTCGCCGCCTCCTCCGTCATGGCGTAGCAGTTGACGGGGCGGTAGCGCTCCTTCTGGCCGTCCATGGGGTAGGCGACGGAACGCGAGACGTTGGTGAAGATGCACTCAGGAGGAGCCGGCGTCGGGCGGTGTGAATAGATGAAGGCCCCGCCTTTGTTGGACCCGTTGTAATCCATGTACAGGTCATCACGGACGCTGCTGATGGTGTTCTCCTCGAAGAGCTTCCGGGCCCGGAGCAGCACCAACGAGGCCTTGGCCTCGTTCCAATTCCCGGGGATCACACGAATCATGTCGTGCTTTCCACTGAGCTGGGAGAGCGCATCCAGATCGTGCGGCTTCTTGGGCGATGGGACGAGGAACATGCCCGACTGGATCTTCGACTCATGGGTGGCGGGATCCGCCACCGCGAGCCAGAGGTGCCGGCCCGTCTCATCCTTCAGGTAGGCATAGCCGATGATGAGGATGAGGTGGATCGGCGCGTCGCGGCGCATGGAAAACCCGGAGTAGAAGATGACCGGGTTGTTGGAGGAGACGGCCTCGAGGATGGTCGCGAGGCTCGACTCGATGAGGGAAGGCGTGTTGGCGATCTGAGCGGCCAACTGCTTCCGATTGGCCAGGTCGTGGCGCAGCACCACGCTGGAGGAGAAGCCCAGCAGGTGAGATGCGCTGAACTCCATCTTCCTGAAACGGGTCTCGTCTGGAGCCGTGACTTCCGAGACATCACCCTTGTTGTAGGAGGGATCTGAAACCCAATACCCATCCAGGTTGATACCGTAAGGCCCCTCCGTTGGCTTCTTGTGGAAGGCCCGTTGACCGCCCGGAAAGCGGAGGTCCACGAAGTGCCCCTGCTGCCCGCCGTTCCAGTGCGTGATGAATTTCGACTCGAAATCACCCCCCTGCACGAGCTGGTAGTAGTTGAACGCCATGGAGCACGCCGTTCGCCCACACCAGTCCGGCGGACCTGAAGGATAGTGCTGTCCGAGGAGCGGAACCTTGAGGATGTGGTACTCATCCATCGAGGCAAGCAGCTTGTCCGGCAGCTCGTACTTCCAGTCTGGCCAATATCTGCTGTTCTGGCTCATGACCCCCCCAGGTCATTGAAGTCTTTATGGACCGCCCTGAATGCAACGGTGGTGAACTTCGGCGTATCTGTTGAGCTTGAAGGAGTATGCCTTATTTCCCAGATACGCGATGTCGCCTCGACCTTCAGGCAGCTTGAACACCTCGCGCGTCGAGCCGACGGCATCCTCTTCGAGCGTCAACTCGAGCTCGTTTCCACGTTTTGCCACGGCGGATATCCAGCGCGATTTGATACCCGCATCCATCCCCACGTTCTCGATGATCAAGAGCCATCGGCCGTGAATATCGGGATCGAACTTCAACAGATAGGGCCTCTTCAAGCAGTCATCCCACTGTGCCTTCCAAAGGCCTGATCCCGCTGCGCTCTGCTCCAACACGGCCCACTCCCTGGGAAGCACGTCCAACAGGGAGGAGGAGGCATCATCCAAAGCAAATTGCCCAAGGGCCAGATCCCACTGGCCGGAACGGCGCGGCTGGAGGCCAAAGAAGAGCGACTTCTCCAGCACCGGGCTCGTGGCGAAACCGGTCTGTTCGAGCGCCTCTCCCGTCAGCTCGTTCATCTTGTTGATCTTGTATCTGCCCCGATAGACGACCACGCGCTCCGCGTTTCCAACGGCCACCACGAACAGGTTCCCCTTCGTCTCGGCCCGGACCTTCACGTCCTTCACCACGGCCCCCGTGGCGTCTCTGATGCAGGCGCTGTCGCTCTGCTTGAAGCACGTGTGCTTGAACGTCCTCCGCATCGTCGGCTTCTTGATGCCAGCGGCCAGCTCGAGGTTGCGCTCGAAGAAGAGGTTGCCCAGCAGCTTCTGCAGCTCGGCGTCCTCCGGGGAGAGGGTCGCGGCGCGCAACGCGCTGTCCTCCCGCTGCTTGAGCGGGAGCTTCGTGTCCTTCGCCTCGGCCTTGAGCTTCTCGGCCGAGGGCTTCTCCGGTCCCAGCAGGGACGCGGATGCGTAGCCCTCCTTCTCGCCACAGAGGACCTTCAGCCACTGGCCCTCGAGCGTCTCGGCGACACGGCACTCCGTGCCGATCTGGAGCTTCTCCAGGCTCTCCGCTTCCGCGGAAGGCTCCTTTCGGAGGTTGATGGAGGAGCCAAGGACATAGACCCGTTGCGCTGCGGTGTCGGCGGCAGCCGTCGCCAGCAGCAGGGAGATCAGAAGCGTTTGCATCTTCAATGGTCCTGGGTGACAGCCCGTGGGTGGATGACGATGGCACGGGCCCTCGAAGCTTGTCCACAAACGCCCGGAATCATTGGATTTTGATACCGGGGCTGAATGATTGGACGGCCCGGGACGCGCCAGATTCATGGGCGCGTGGCCACGGCGGGCACCGGCTCAGCGCGCCTGCTTCAGGAACGTGGCCAGCTTCTCGTAGGCCACGGACAGCGCGGGGATCGGCGCGCACTCGTTCGCCTGGTGCGCCTGCGCCGTCTCGCCCGGCCCGAAGTTCACCGCGTCCACGCCGAACTCGGAGAAGCGCGCCACGTCCGTCCACGCCTGCTTCGATGCCGCCGGCAGTCCCGTCAGCGTCATCAACTGCTGGAACAGCGGATTGTCCGAGCACACCCGGCCGCTCGGCGCCAGGTCCGTGAACTCCACCTCCGCCGCGTCCCCCACCAGCTCCCGCACGTCCTGCTGCGCCCGCTCCACCGTCTTCCCCGGCGCGAAGCGGTAGTTCAGGTTCAGCTCGAACGCCTCCGGTATCACGTTGCGCGCCCGCCCTCCCGAGGCCTTCGTGATGTTCATCACCTCGTAGAAGGCGAACTCGCCGTACATCACCTCGCGCCTCGGCAACTCCAACAGCCGCGCCAGCAGCGGCCCCGCCTTGTGGATGGCGTTCTCCCCCTGCCACGGCCTCGCCGAGTGCGCGCTGCGCCCCTTGAAGCGCAGCGTCACGTGCAGGCTCCCCACGCACCCCACCTGCACCACCCCGTCCGTCGGCTCCATCGCGATGCCGAACTTCACCCGCTTCAGCTCCGGACGCGTCTCGAACAGCGGCCCCAGTCCGCTCTCCAGGTACGGGCCCTCCTCCCGCTCGTAGAGCACCACCACCAGGTTCACCGGCAGCTCGGCGCGCGGCAGGTCCTCCGCCAGCGCCATCATCACCGCCAGCCCGCCCTTCATGTCCGAGGAGCCCAGGCCGAAGATGCGCTCCCCTTCGATTCGCGGCTCCCGGTCGTTCGGGTGCGCGGGCACCGTGTCCAGGTGCCCCACCAGCGCCACCGTGGGCCTCGAGTCCACGAGGCTCCCCAGCACCAGCGAGTGCCCCAGCCGGAACACCTCGCGCCGCGGGAAGTGCGCGTGGGCCCAGCGCTCCACGTGGTCGGCGAGCGCGCGCTCCTCGCCAATGGGACTCGGGATGCGGCACAGGGCCAGGGTGGATTGCGCGAGGCGCGTGGCGAGGTCGCTCATGACGTGGCCTTCGGAGCGGGAACGAGCCCGTAGAGGGTGGTGACCTCGCGGGAGCGCGCCGCGTGGAGCGGATCGGACTTGTCCTTCGCCTTCGAGTGGCGCGCGGCGGCAGAGCGCTTCCACTTCACGGCGAGCCCGCACCGCGCGAGCTCCTGCTCGAGCCAGTCCGCGGCACGCAGCTCGAGCAGCACCGCGAGGTCGGAGAGCAGCAGCAGCCCCTCGCCCCCGGGGTTGAGGTGTGGGGCCAGGCCTTCCAGGAAGCCGCGCAGGAAGCGGTTCTCCTCGTCGAACACCGCGCGGTCCACGCGATTCTTCGGAGGCTCGGGAATCCACGGCGGATTGCTCACGATGAGGTCCGCCTTGCCGGGAGGAAAGAGGTCCCCCTCGATGACCTCGAAGCGCTTGGACAGGCCCAGCCGCTCGGCGTTCTCCCGGGCACAGGCCACCGCGCGCGAGTCGATATCCGTCGCGGTCACCGAGGCCGCGCCGCGCTGGAGGAGCAGGAACGAGAGCACGCCGGTGCCCGTGCCCACGTCGAACACCTTCTTGCCGCGCACGTCGGAGACATGCAGGAGCAGCTCGACGTAGTCGGTGCGCGTGGGCAGGTAGACGCCGTAGTGGGGATGGAGCTTGCCCTGGAGCCCGGGCACGTCCAGGCCCTTGCGCCGCCACTCCGCGGCCCCGAGCATGCCGAGCAGCGTCTTGAGGGAAACCACCGTCCTGTCCGCGTCGGGCTCGCCCCACACCTGGCGGCAGGCCTCGGAGACGTCGGGCGCGCGCTTCAGCTCCAGGCGGTAGGAGCGGTCGAGCGCCACGACGATGCGCGAGAGCGTCTCGTGCTCCAGCTGACGCGCGCGGCGCTCGGAGCGGAAGGCCTCCAGGGGCGAGCGCGCCGCACGCGGCGGAGGAAGGCGGCGGCCCATGGCGCCGAGCAGCTGCTTCGCGTTGTGGAAGTCGCCGGTGTAGAGCAGGTGCTCGCCCCGGCGGACGCGCTTCAGGGCGGCATCCGCGGTGAGCCGGTCATCGACGGGGGAGAGCCGCGACGGTGCGGGCTCGCCACTCTCCGAGCGCCAGGTGAAGGAATCCATGCGCGAGGCCTACACCGGCACGGCGAAGTCGCGCAGCGCCGCGTTGAGGCTCGTCTTCTTGTCGGTGCTCTCCTTGCGCTGCCCGATGATGAGCGCGCAGGGCGTCATGTAGCGGCCAGCGGGGAACTGCTTCTCCTTCATGCCCGGAATCACCACGCTGCGCGCCGGCACGCGGCCCTTGTAGACCTTCTCCTCGGGGCCGGTGACGTCGATGATGGGCGTGGAGGCCGTCAGCACCACGTTGGCGCCGAGCACCGCCTCCTCCTCCACCACCACGCCCTCCACCACGATGCAGCGGCTGCCGATGAAGGCCCTGTCCTCGATGATGACCGGCGAGGCGGTGGGTGGCTCGAGCACCCCACCGAGTCCCACGCCACCGGACAGGTGCACGTCGCGGCCCACCTGGGCGCAGCTGCCCACCGTGGCCCATGTGTCCACCATCGTCCCCGCGCCCACCCGCGCTCCGATGTTCACGTAGCCGGGCATCACCACCGCGCCGCGCTCCACGAAGGCCCCGTAGCGCACCACGCCCGGCGGCACCACCCGCACGCCCGCCGCCTCCAGCCCCTTCTTCAACGGAATCTTGTCGAAGAACTCGAAGGGCTCCACCTCCATCACCTTCATCTCGGAGAGGGCGAAGAACAGGAGGATGGCCTCCTTCACCCAGGCGTTCACCTTCCAGCCCTCGGGCCCCTTCTCGGCGACGCGCACCGCACCCGAGTCCAGCAGCGCCAGCGTCTCGCGCACCGCCGCGGCGTAGTCGGCTTCCTTCAGCTTCGTCCGGTCCGCGAAGGCCGCGGACACCCTGTGCGACAGATTCTCGATGGGGGACATGGCCGCTCCTTCAAGCACGAAACGCCACGCGGCGCATCATCCTCATGCGTGCACGTGCCGCGCGGCCTCCAGCGTCGTGGCCGGCGGTTCCGCCAGGGGATAGGTGGCCGTGACGAGCTCCGTGTGCTTCCGCCCCGCCTCGGGCTCCAGCACCTCGCGCTCCCGTCCCGCCACGTGCACGCCCCTGCCCGAGACCCGCTCCACCCGCGCCAGGGGCACCGCCCACAGCTTGCGCGAGAAGCGCTTGCGCACGAACAGCACCGTCTGCCCGACGCAGTCCACCCGCCCCAGCACCTTCCCGTTCAGGTCCAGGACCTTCATCCAGTGCTGGATGGACTTCCTCTGGAAAGGGGACTCCAACCACTCCACGGCCATGGCCTCACCTCCACGTGCTGAAGGTGAGGCCCGGTTCACCCTCCGGGGAGAACGGCGCCGGGTGCCGAGCCCCCGGCCGCCTGCCCGTGGCTCAGGAGCCCGCTTGGGGCCCGCCCACCACCTTGGAGACCGCCTCGACGATCTCCTTCTCGGTGGGGAAGGCGACCGACTCCTTCTTCACCACGGGTTTGCCATCCACTTCCACGATGAAACTACCGGAGGGGCCCACCTTCAGCTCCGCGTCCAGGTTCAGCTCCTGCTTCAGTGCGGCCGCCGCACGGGCGGCCCGAGGCCTGTAGCCTCAAGCGCTGCAAAACGTGATGGTGATACGGGATGCCATGGTGGGCCTCCAATACATGGGGTGTATTCACTGAAATAACGGCCCACGAGCAGCTTGCAAGCCGCACCCCCGCTGCCCTGTCCGCTCCCCTGCATAATTCCGTTCATGGCTCCCCACCGTCCGAACCTCGCCGCCGCCTACGACCCCGAGCACTTCCGCCGCCTCGGACACCAACTGGTGGACCAGCTCGCCGACCACCTCGCCCGCACCACCCGCCGCGAGGGCCCCGTGCTCCCCTGGGCCCCGCCCGCCACCCACGTCGAGCACTTCCCCGCGGACTTCCCCGAGGAGCCCACTGGCGACGCCTCCGCCCTGCTCGCCCGCGTCATCGAGCAATCGCACCACCTGCACCACCCGCACTACGTGGGCCACCAGGTGTCCGCGCCCCTGCCCCTCGCCGCCCTGAGCGACTTCGTCTCCTCGCTCCTCAACAACGGCATGGCCGTCTACGAGATGGGGCCCGTCTCCACCGCCATGGAGCACAACGTGCTGCGCTGGATGGCCGGGGTGCTCGGCCTGCCCGAGGGCTCCGGTGGCGTGCTCACCTCGGGCGGCTCCGCCGGCAACCTCACCGCCCTGCTCGCCGCGCGCCAGGCCAAGGCCGGCTTCGATGCATGGAACGGAGGCCCCACCGCCGGGCCGCCCCTCACCGTGCTCGTCCCCGAGTCCACCCACTACTGCGTCACCCGCTCCGTGCGGATGATGGGCTGGGGCGCCGAGGGCGTCACCCCCATCCCCGTGGATGCGCACTACCGGCTGCGCCCCGAGGCCCTCGAGGAGACGCTCGCCGCCGCCAGGCGTGCCGGCCGCCGCCCCATCGCCGTGGTGGCCAGCGCCGGCTCCACCGCCACCGGCGCCTTCGATCCCCTCGAGGCCGTGGCCGACTTCTGCGCGAAGCACGGCCTGTGGTTCCACGTGGATGGGGCCCACGGCGCCTCGGCCGCGCTCAGCCCCCGCTACCGCCACCAGGTGAAGGGCATCGAACGCGCCGACTCGGTGGTGTGGGACGCGCACAAGATGATGATGATGCCGGCGCTCATCACCGCCGTGCTCTTCCGCGAGGGCCACCGCTCCTTCGAGGCCTTCGCCCAGGAGGCCTCCTACCTCTTCACCGGCCAGGACACGCGCCGCTGGAGCGACGTGGCCCTGCGCACCCTCGAGTGCACCAAGGAGATGATGGCCCTCAAGCTGTACACCTGCCTCCACACCCTGGGCACCCGGCTCTTCGCGGACGCCGTCACCGACACCTTCGACCTGTCCCGCCGCTTCGCCCAGCGCCTCCAGTCCTCGGACGACTTCGAGCTGGCCGTCCCCCCCGACTGCAACATCGTCTGCTTCCGCCACACGCCCCAGGGCGTCCCCGCCTCGGAGCTCGACGCGCTCCAGGTGCGCCTGCGCGAGTCCCTCATCACCCGCGGCGACTTCTACCTGGTGCAGACGACGCTCGGCGGGCGCGTGTGGCTGCGCATCACCGTCATCAACCCGCTCACCACCGACGCGGACCTCGACGCCCTCCTCGACGCCCTGCGCCGCGCCCTCTGAGCCCCAGGTGACAAATCCGCGAATAACAGGCAAACCGGATTTTTATGCTGGACCTGACTTCGTAGAAAATAGTAGGAGCATCGACGAAGTCCCCCCCACAGGCCCTCCCGGCCTACTTCGCGAGGCATCCCCGATGAAGTCCAGCTCCTCTCTGAAGTCCCTCCTTGGCGGTCTGGTGCTGCTGGCCGCTCCGGCCGCCCTGGCGCAGGACAGCGCCACGAGCATCCCCGCCTTCGAGTCGAAGATGGCGGCCGCACGTGCCACCACCAGCCCGAGCGGCGCGACGGTCACCCGGCAGGAGATGGTGGATGCGCTCGCGGCCTTCGGTGGGGTGGACACCACGGAGCGCGCGTACCTGGCCACGAAGGTGAGCGATGCCACCTTCCTCACGGGCCTGACGGGTCCGGCGAAGAAGCAGCTCACCGACTTCCACGAGTTGAACGACGCGGCGGAGTTCGGCGCGCCGCTGGGAATGAACGCGGTGGCGGGCACGCCGGCCGAGCTGTTCGGCGCCAGCGGGGCGCTGAGCGGCGCGCGCATCAAGGAGGGCTACATCCCCAACGGCATGGGCGTGGCCAACCAGGTGACGCTGAGCGAGACGTACGGGATGGCCTTCGGCAGCTCCTACGACTATGGGTACTTCTTCGAGCCCATCACCCCGCGCGAGCTGATCGCCCAGCTGCAGAACAACACGGAGGGCACGCCGAACGCGGACGAGGTGGACGGGGCGGTGGCGTACATCACGCAGATTTCGCGCAACAGCAACCGGCTCTACGTGTCGGGCTGGCGCAGCATGGGCCGGGGCGGCCCGGGCGAGTCGGCCGGCTTCGTGGTGGCGGCCGTGAGCACCGACCGGCGCTTCGTGCGCATGGTGGAGTTCCTCTCCTGGGCGGAGTGAGGCCCTTCAGCGCGCGAATGCCCGGGATGTCACACGCATTTCGTGGCGTACTTCACACTCCGTGATTAGCCAGGGGCGCTCGCGAAGTGGAGGTCTCCCCTCATGCGCATCCGCCTCTGGGCCGCCGTTCCCCTGCTCGTCCTCGTCGTCGCCTGTGGTGACGGCCCCCCCGCCAACCCTGGCAATGGCGCCGACTCCGGGACTCCCGGCGGCGAACGCCCGGATGGCGGCACCAGCGGCACGAATCCGGATGGGGGCTCGGAGCCGCCGCCGCTGGATGGCGGAGTCATCGGCGGCACGGACCGAACCGTCGTCACCTACGCCGGCAACGACGGCCTCGAGCGCTTCGAATCCGCCCTGGTGCTCTCCGATGGCACCGTGCTCGTCGCCGGGGGCGCCACCTCCCTGGACTGGGTGCCCCCGGGCGTCCCGCGCACGCAGCTGTCCGCGGCCACCATCCAGTCCGTCTCCGGTGCCAACATCGGCTTCATCCTCCACCTGAGCGCGGACCTGCGCTCCATCCTGCGCGTCGTCCACTTCCCCCAGGGCTCCGTGCGCAACATCCAACGGCTGCGCGCCACCGGCGCGCCCGGCCAGCCCACCGGGGACCTCTACCTCTCGGGCATCCGAGACGTCCCGGCCGACGTGCAGCAGGAGGGCTACTTCATCGCGCGGCTCGACCACAACTTCGTCACCGCCCCGCCCACGGCCGTGCGCTGGACGTATGACGTGAAGTGCCCGCCCCGCCAGGCCTCCGGCTACACCGGCGAGTCCGAGTACAAGCACCTCCAGCCCTGGGACGTGGGCGGAGACGGCAAGGTCGTCTACGCGCTCGGCGCCGAGTACGACTTCAAGTGGGCCGCCCTCGAGCGCCTCACCGCCGACGGCAAGCAGGACCTGGTGCCCGAGTGGACCGCCCACTGGACGGCCGCGGGCGCCGAGTTCGACGGCCTCGCCGCCGACTACACCGGCGGCGAGCCCCTGGTGCGCAGCGCCATCGTCATGAAGGCCGGCCGCAAGGGCAGCCTGCGCTCCACCACCCAGGCGGACTTCGACGTGCGGCTGCCCGACGGCAATGGCCGCACCGACCGCAAGGGCCGCTTCCCCGACGACTACTACTTCACCGGCCCCTGCACCGCCGCCTCCTGCTCCGGCACCGGCCCCGGCTACACGGGCTACCGCCTCAGCGACAAGCCCACCCAGCGCGTGGGCTCCATTGCCATCGACCGGCGCAACAACCACCTCTACTTCGGCTACTCCACCCAGTCCAGGCTGCCCGACGGCAACCCGGACTTCGAGCCCGCCGTCGTCGCCATGGAGCCCGGCGGCCGCCTGCGCTGGTGGAGCCGCCTCTACCACGAGCAGCTCGAGAACAACGGCGCCCTCGTGAAGACGTCCTCGCCGGACCAGTACGTGGACCACGTGGCCATCGACTACGCGGCCAACCGGCTGGTGGTGCTCGCCCGCGCCCACGGCAACAACGTCATCAACTTCTGGAGCGGCAACAAGGTGGCCTCCCACCCCGGCGCCACGTCCTTCCACCACCAGTTCACCGGCACCAGCGGCAACATCCACATCTCCTGGCTGGCCAAGCTGGCCCAGGCCGATGGCACCCTGGCCGCCGCCTCCTGGGTGGCCGAGTACAGCGATGGGGCCACGCTCGGCACACCCTACGCCGAGCCCCTCCACGACGGCTGGGGCAGCCACAACGCCGGGTGGCCGGACCTCAACACCACCCGCGTCTCCGCGCTCGAGGTGGATGCCCGCGGCGCCGTCTACCTCGCCGCGCTCGGCCGCCGCACCGTCACCACCTCCAACGCCTACATGAAGATGTACAAGCCCTCGCAGGGCAGGTCCGCGTGGAACCATTTCGTCCGCGTCTTCGAGCCCGACCTGAAGGCGCTGCGCTACTCCTCGCTGCTGCGCGGGCCGTGGGACCCGGCGGTGGACGGGGGCGGCGAGAACGTGCTCCTCGAGGGGGTGTTCCCCGTGCGGGACGGCGTCCTCGTCACGGGCTGGCATACCCGGGACAGCGCGGGCGTCCCCCTGGGCGCGCCCCTCCCAGTGGCCGAGGTGCCCGCCTGGGGCTCCTCCACCCCGGCGGGCGAGAGCGCGGTGCTGGCCCACCTGCGCTTCTAGCCCCCCACCGAAGAGTCGCGCGGGGGGCGGAAATCGGGTAGAGCCCGCTCCGCCATGCTCGTCTCGGTCGTCATCCCTGTCTACAACGAGATCTCCACCCTCGCCGAACTGCTCCGCCGCGTCACCGCGGTGGACTTTCCCAAGGAGCTCGTCATCGTGGACGACTGCTCGCGCGACGGAAGCCGCGAGCTGCTCCAGCGTCTGGCCACCGAGGGCCTGTCCGTCATCGGCGGCACCCCGCGGAACCGCAACGACGTGCGCGTCCTCTTCCAGGAGAAGAACCAGGGCAAGGGCGCCGCCCTGCGCCGCGGCTTCTCCGAGTCCGCCGGGGACATCGTCATCGTCCAGGACGCGGACCTCGAGTACGACCCGCGCGAGATTCCCCGCGTCCTCCAGCCCATCATCGACGGCGACGCGGACGTCGTCTTCGGCAGCCGCTTCACCGGCACGCCCCGGCGCGTCCTCTACTTCTGGCACTCGGTGATGAACCAGCTGCTCACCATGCTCTCCAACATGACGAGCAACCTGAACCTCACCGACATGGAGACCTGCTACAAGGCCTTCCGGGCCGAGGTCATCCGCTCGGTGAACATCGAGGAGGACCGCTTCGGCATCGAGCCGGAGATCACCGCCAAGGTGGCCCGCGGCGGCTGGCGCGTCTTCGAGGTGCCCATCAGCTACCACGGGCGCACCTACGAGGAGGGCAAGAAGATTGGCTGGAAGGACGGCGTCCGCGCCCTCTACGCCATCGGCAAGTACGCCCTCAAGCGCTGAAGGTGTCCAACGGCCAACACCCGCGGGCCGTCCTCCGGGGCTGCCCCGCCCCCTTCATCGGCCGCTCCCCCGCCCCCCTGCTTCCAGGTGCTCTTCGGAGGGCCGGTCCCTAGCTTCGGGGCGTGCTACCGCGATTCCTCCTCTACGGATGTGCTGGCTGGGTGATGGAGGTGTGCTTCACCGGCATGGGCGCGGCCCTGGTGGAGCGGGACACACACGGGACGGCGAAGACGTACCTGTGGATGCACCCCATCTACGGGGCCACCGCGCTGGGGATGGAGTTCCTCCATGACCGGCTGCGCTTTTTGCCCCGGCCCGTGCGCGCGCTCGCCTACACCGTCGTCATCTTCGGCGCCGAGTTCACCACGGGCTGGCTGCTGCGCAAGGCGCTCGGCCGCTGCCCCTGGGACTACGAGAACAAGGGGTGGAGCGTGAAGGGGCTCATCCGCCTGGACTATGCCCCCTTCTGGTACGTGGCCGGCCTGCTCTTCGAGCCCGTGCGCGAGGCCTTCCTGCGCGTCACCAGCGAGGCCCTGCGCCAGACGCCCGAATACCGCCATGCCGTGGAAAATGGCGCCGTGGCCGAGCCGCACCACCTGGCCCCGGTCTCCACCGAGCAGGAGGCCGGGGAAGCGGCGGACACCTACCTCCTGGCCGGAGAGAGCGAGCGCTATACGCCCCATTGAGAGGAGGCAGGGAAGCGAGCCCCCGGATGGGGAAAACCCCCTACGCCGGACCCCTCCCCAGAGGGAAGAGGGGGGAGCGGAGGGGAAGGACAGGGGGCCCCGTGGGCCGGACGCCCTCCGGCCGGGCCCTGCACTTGACAGTTGGCTTTTCTTCCTGCTGCGGGTCGTGCGTAGTAGGTTGCCGCGCACTCACTGTCGGTGTTGGAAATGACGCCGCACCTTTGAAAGTTTCCGCCCCCGTATGTTCGACTGGCTCCACACTCTCTTTTCGCGTGACCTCGCCATCGACCTGGGCACGGCCAACACGCTCATCTACATCCGCGGACAGGGCATCGTCTCCAACGAGCCCTCCGTGGTGGCCGTCCAACAGGACGCGCGCGGCGGCAAGAAGGTGCTCGCCGTGGGCAAGGAGGCCAAGGAGATGCTCGGCCGCACGCCGGGCAACATCGTGGCCATCCGCCCGATGAAGGACGGCGTCATCGCCGACTTCGAGATCACCGCGGCGATGCTCCGCTACTTCATCCAGACGGCGCACAACCGCAAGTCGCTCGTCAGCCCGCGCATCGTCATCGGCATCCCCTCGGGCATCACCGAGGTGGAGCGCCGCGCCGTGCGCGAGGCCGCCGCCAACGCCGGTGCCCGCGAGGTCTACCTCATCGAGCAGCCCATGGCCGCGGCCATCGGCGCCGGGCTGCCCGTCACCGAGCCCAGCGGCAACATGATTGTCGACATCGGCGGTGGCACGTCCGACGTCGCGGTCATCAGCCTCGCCGGCATCGTGTTCGCCAAGAGCGTGCGCATCGGCGGCGACAAGCTGGACGAGGCGATCATCCAGTACGTCAAGCGCAAGTACAACCTGCTCATCGGCGAGCGCACGGCCGAGCTCATCAAGATGGGCATTGGAACGGCGTACCCCACCGAGGAGGTCATGACCATGGAGATCAAGGGCCGAGACCTGGTGGCGGGCGTGCCGCGCACGCTGACGGTGAGCAGCGACGAGGTGCGCGACGCGCTGAGCGAGCCGGTGAACGGCATCGTCGAGGCGGTGAAGCTGACGCTGGAGCGCACGCCGCCGGAGCTGGCCGGAGACATCGCCGACCGCGGCATCGTGCTGGCCGGTGGTGGCGCGCTCTTGAAGAACCTGGACACGCTGCTGCGCGAGGAGACGGGTCTGCCGGTGTTCCTCGCGGAGGATCCGCTGTCCGCGGTGGTGATGGGCGCGGGCAAGGCGCTGGAGTCGCTCGACATCCTCCGCCAGGTCTGCCAGCCGGGCTGAGCCGTCGCGCTCGCCCACTGTGCGTCCAGTCTCCCCCAATTTCCCCTCTCCCTCCGGGAGAGGGACGGGGTGAGGGTATCGGAGGTCCCGGGTTGGCTCGCTTGGACGCTGGTCAACACCAAGAGCACGGGCGGCGCCGTGTTTCCGACACTCCGGAAGACGGACTGACCAGTGCCGCGAGGAAGTCCGCTTCGCGTGAATGCTTTTGCGTGACGCTGGAATGAACGTAGGGCCCCCATTCGACAGGGAAGCCCATGCGTCCTGCGAGCCTTTGTCCTGAAGCCGCCAGAGTGGTGACGGGCCTCCTGGCCGTGCTCCTGCTCATGCCGTGGGGGGCACGCGCCCAGGTGTCCCCGGAGGTGCGGACCTACCTCACCTCTGTCCGAAGCCTCTACGAGAGCCTCGAGTACGAGCGGGCGTTGGAGCAGCTCTCCAGTGCCAGACGCCTGACCCGCAGCGCGGAAGAGGATGTGGCGCTCTCGCTCTACGAGGGCCTCATCCTCGCCGACATGGGGCAGAACGACGCGGCCAGCGCCGCCTTCAAGGCGGCCCTCTTCCTGAACCCGGAGGCAAAGCTGCCGGTGCGGGTGTCGCCCAAGGTGGCGCGGCGGTTCAAGAGCCTGCGCGCGCAGGTGAAGCAGACGCTGGCCTCCGGCCTCACGGAGCACGCGCCCGTGAGCCCGCGGCCCGACACGCAGCCACCGCCCACCGCGGAGAGTCCGCGGCAGGAAACCCCCGCCCCGCACGCCCCCACGGTGAACACCACCGGACAGCAGGGCCTGCGCTCCCGCGCGCTCATCCCCGCGGTCGCGGGCAGTGTGCTGCTCGCGGTGGGCGGCGTGTCCCATGGGCTCGCCCGGAACGAGCAGGCGCGGCTGCGCAACGGGGACCCGAGCCTCACCTCCTACGAGGAAGCGCGGCGGAGCATGTCGCGGGGAAAGACGTTCCAGAACGTGGGCGCCGGGCTCATCGGCGCGGGCGTGGTGGGATTGGGGCTCGCGGCGGGATTCTACGTGCTCGGAGCGCCCGAGGCGCCCATGGCGCTGAGCGTGGGCACGGACGGGACGTCGGCCTTCGTGTCCGGGAGGTGGCCATGAGGACCTGGAGGGTGGGATTCGCGGCGTTCGCGGCCGTGCTGCTCGGTGGCGCCGGCTGCATCGACTTCGAGCAGGAGGGCACCCTCTTCTGCCAGCACCATCCGGAGCGCTGCCCCGGGGGCGCGGGCACCGGGCAGAACCCGCCCACGGGCGGCGATGGCCCCACAGGCGAGGGGGAGGCGGGAGCGCCGGAGCTCATCGAGTTCTACCAGTCCGCCCCATCCGCCCTGAGCGAGGGCTCCATCACCCTGCGCATCACCGTGAGGGACGCGGGCAACGGCCCGCTCGAGTTCTCCTGGACCCCCCACGCCGGAAGGGTGGAAACGCCGGTCCACACCGCGAACACGAGCGAAATCGTCTGGAGGGCGCCCACCTGCATGCCGCACGGAAGGGTGTCCGAGGTGACGGCGTCCGTCACCAATGCCCTGCGCCGTTCCGCGTCGAAGAGGTTCGTCGTCACCACCACGCCGTGCGTGACCCTGTCCGCGGGAAACGCCTACTCGATGAGCCTGCGCTCGGACGGCACGCCCTGGGCCTGGGGAAACAACGAGTTCGGACAGTTGGGGACTGGAACGAATACACACAGCGCTACGCCCCTCCAGGTGAGCGGATTGAGCGAGCTCATGGTCATCTCGGCCGGAAACAACGCACAACATGCCATCGCGTTGGGCACCGACGGCTCCGTGTGGAGTTGGGGTGCCAACTGGTACGGACAGTTGGGGGATGGAACGACCGCTCACCGTGCCGCGCCCGTGCAGGTGAGCGGCCCGAGCACGGTGGTGGCCGTCTCGGCGGGCGGCAATTTCTCGCTGGCGATGCGCCGTGACGGCCTCGTGTGGGCCTGGGGATACAACGCCGAAGGGGAGTTGGGGGATGGGACGGCCACCCATCGCTCCACGCCCATGCCGGTGAGCGACGTGAGCGATGCGGTGATGGCCTCGGCCGGAGATCAGCACGCGCTGGCGATGAGCAGCGATGGCACCGTCTGGGCCTGGGGGCACAACACCTCGGGGCAGGTCGGGGATGGAACGCTCACCCACCGCACCACCCCCTCGAAGGTGAGCGGCTTGAGCGGGGTGGTGGCGGTCTCGGCCGGTGGCCAGCACTCGCTGGCGCTGCGCGGCGACGGCACCGTGTGGGCCTGGGGGTACAACGAAAGCGGAGCGTTGGGCGATGGGAGCACCCTCCAACGCTCCACGCCCGTCCAGGTGAGCGGGTTGAGCGGCGTGGTGGCCATCTCGGCGGGCTATCTCCACTCGCTGGCCCTGCGCCATGACGGCACGGTGTGGGCCTGGGGCAGCAATACGCTCAATCAGTTGGGGGATGGCACCGCCGAGCCCCAACGCTCCACGCCTGTCCGGGTGAGTGGGTTGAGCGACGTGGTGGCCATCTCGGCCGGAAGGAACCACTCGCTGGCGATGCACGCGGACGGCACCCTGTGGGCCTGGGGAAGGAATGCGACCGGACAATTGGGGGATGGGACCACCACCCAACGCGCCACGCCCGTCCCGGTGAGCCCTTGAAGCGGCGTGGGTACAGCTCGTCAGCGCCAGACGCCTGACACATGGCATCCGTGATATTCCACCTACATCCATGAACATATCGGACCCCCTCCACCCGGGGACTCCATACGTCCTGAGAGGAGAGCCCATGCGTTCCGCGAGCCCCTGGTCCGCCCGAGTGGTGGTGGGCCTCCTGGCCATCACCCTGCGCCATCCGCGGGTGGCACGCGGCCAGGTCTCCGCGGAGGTGCAGACCTACCTCTCCTCCATCAACCGCCTCTACGAGAGCCTTGAGTACGAGCGAGCGCTGGAGCAGGTCGCCAGCGCCAAACGCCTGACCCGTGGCATCGAGGACGACGTGGCCCTCACCCTCTATGAGGGGGTCGTCCTCGCCGACATGGGCAAGACCAGCAAGGCCAGCGCCGCGTTCACGGCGGCTCTCTACTTGAAGCCCGAGGCGAAGCTGCCCGTGCAGGTGTCCCCCAAGGTAGAGCAGCTGTTCGAGAAGCTACGTCGGCAGGTGAAACAGAAGCCGGCACCGCCCCCCGCAAAGCAGGAACCCGAGCCGCAACGGCCTGCTCCGCGCAAGCCAGTCGTGCCACGCCCACCGGAGATCGTGGAGGCCCACAAGCCGAAGCCCTCCGACATGAGGCAAGGAGCGCTCCCCCTCCGCATCACTGCACGGGATGCACAGGACAGCGAGCTTCGCTTTTCCTGGGAAGCCAACACCGGCACATTGGAGACACCTGCGAGTACCGCGACCACGAGCGAGGTCATGTGGAAGGCTCAAGGTTGTGTTCCCAAAGAGTTCACACCGACCGTGAAGGCGACGGTGACCAACGCCCAGGGTCTCTCCGTCTCGATGAACTTCACCGTTTTCGCCCTCCCGTGCATCGAACAAACAACAGGTGACCGACTCCAAGCGGCGGGAGACCGGCACTCCCTGTACGTGTGGCCGGACGGTTCGGTGTTTGCCTGGGGGAGCAACAGCCACGGGCAATTGGGGGATGGAACGACCACCGACCACTCCAGACCTGGAGCGGTAAGCATCTTGCGTGGTGTGACTACGGTTGCAGCAGGTGACAACCACTCGCTGGCAGTGAGAAATGACGGCACGGCGTGGGCCTGGGGAAACAACTGGACCGGACAACTGGGCGATGGGACCAACGCCAACCGTTCAACTCCTGTGCAAGTGACTGGGTTGAGCAAAGTGATCTCTGTCTCAGCAGGCGCCAACCACTCGTTGGCGGTGCGCGATGACGGTACGGTCTGGGCCTGGGGGAGCAACAAGTCCGGGCAATTGGGAGATGGGACCAACACCAACCAATCCACGCCCGTGCAGGTGACGGGGTTGAGTGGCGTGATCGCTGTCTCGGCTGGCTCACACCATTCGCTGGCGGTGCGCAATGACGGCACGGTGTGGGCCTGGGGAAATAACGAGTCCGCACAACTGGGGGATGGAACCAACACCAACCGCTCCACTCCCGTGCAGGTGACGGGGTTGAGTGGCATCGCCACTGTCTCAGCCGGACAGGTCCACTCATTGGCGGTGCGCAATGACGGCGCGGTGTGGGCCTGGGGGAGAAATGGGTCAGGTCAATTGGGGGACGGGACGACCACCTCCCGCCCCACGCCTGTGCAAGTGAAGGGGTTGAGCGGCGTGGCCGCTATCTCCGCCGGCCAGTTTCACTCATTGGCGATACGAAAGGACGGAACAGTCTGGGCTTGGGGAAGCAACAAGTCCGGGCAACTGGGCGATGGAACGACCACCCAGCGCTCCTCGCCCGTGCGCGTGAGCGGAATGAGTGACGTAGCCGTCGTATCGGCCGGCATGTACCACTCCCTGGCGTTACATCGGGACGGCACGGTGTGGGCCTGGGGGAGCAACAGGTCCGGGCAGCGAGGAGACGGGACAACCATCGACCTCTTCACGCCTGTGGCGGTAGTGCGCTGAGCGGTGGCGCGGGCTCACGCCCTCAACGCATCCAGGATCGACAGCCGTGAGGCCCGCAGGGCGGGCAGCAGTCCGCCCAGGGTCCCCATCAACGTCCCGAAGACGAGCGCCGCCACCACGATGCCCGGTGTCGGCGTGAAGCCGAAGCGCACCTCCGCGAACGTCTGGAAGTTGAGCGTCCTTATCTCCATCCACCGCGTGGCCAGTGCCCCCAGCGCCCCCAGCACCCCTCCCGCCGCGCCCAGCACCGCGGATTCGATGAGGATGCTCGCCAGCACGCTCCGGCGCCGGTAGCCCACCGCTCGCAGCAGCCCCAGCTCGCCGATGCGCGCCGCCACCTGCGCGTACATGGTGATCATCGCCCCCAGCACCGCGCCCACGCTGAAGATGAAGGACACGAACAGCCCCAGCACCCGGATGAACGTGGCCAGCCACGTCGCCTGCTCCGCCCAGTACTCGGGCTCCGATTTCGCCTCGAGCGTGAAGCGCGGATCATCCTTCACGTTCTTGATGAACGCATCGCGCGCCTGCTCCGAGCTCGTGCGCACCACCACCGCGCTCAGCCCCGGCCGGTCGAACGCCGGCCCCAGCCGGTTCACGTCCACCCACAGCTCGGACTCGTAGGCCCCGCCCTCGGCGGTGAACACCCCCACCACCGGCCAGCGCTCCTCGGCGAACACCAGCTCCCCTCCCAGGTGCGCTCCCGGCGAGCGGCCCACCAGCGCCTCGCCCAGGGCGATCTCGTTGGTGCCCATCCGCGGCGCCCGGCCCGCGACGAGCCGCACCGTGGGCCGGATGGCGAAGCTCTCCGGGCCGATGCCCCGCGCGTTGATGTTCGACTCCTGGCCATCCCCTCGCGGCAGCAGCACCGGCACCACCAGCTCGCCGGCCACCAGCGGCTCCCCCTCCGCCGAGGAGGCCACCTGTGGGGCGCTGCCCAGGGCGCGCAGCGCGTCCCGCTCCACGTTGCTCATCAGCTCGCTGGTGGCGCCCTCGGCCAGGAGGATGACGTTGCGCGGGTCTCCCCCCGAGGCCAGTGCGGATTCGATGCCGTTGGCCAGCATCAACACCGCGGAGAAGACGAAGACGACGAGCCCCAGGCCCAGCACGGTGAGCCCCGTGGACACCCGCCGCGCCCAGAGGCTGCGCGTGTTGTAGTAGAGGGGAATCATCGCTCAGGCCACCTTCCTCAGCCCCTCGGCCACGGGAATGCGCACCGCGCGCAACGCCGGGATGATTCCGGCCAGCAGCGACACCCCCACCGCCGCCAGCGCCCCGAGCACCAGCGTGCTCTCCCGCATGAAGTCCGCCGGAAGCCCGCCCATCTGCGAGCCCACCACCGCGACGAAACCCCGCACGAGCGGCGGCGCGATGAGCACCCCCAATCCCCCCGACGCCAGGCCGATCGCCAGCGACTCGAAGAGCACGAGCATCATCACCCGCCCTCTCTTGAACCCCATGGCCCGTAGCGTGGACAGGTCCCTCGTGCGCTCGCGCACGCTCATGGCCAGCGTGTTGCCGATGACGAGCAGGATGATGAGCAGGATGACGGTGGCCACCACCTGCACCGCGGTGATGATGGCCGACAGCATGGAGATGAAGCCCAGCGTGGCCGCGCGCTCGCTCTCCGTGCGCGTCGGGTAGGGGCTGTTGGCGAACATCGCATCCACCGCCGAGGACACCGCCGCCGAGCGCGATGGGTCCTCCACCCGGATCATGAAGGCCCCCACCCGGTCCTTGCGCTCGTCCGGCAGCTTCTCGTTGAGGCAGCGGAAGGGAAAGAAGAGTGAGTTCGTATCCAGCGTCCCCGTCCGCACGTCGTAGATGCCGCGCACGTTGAAGGTCCACTCGCCCGGGTAGATGGTGCCCTTCAGTGTCACCCGGCTCCCCGGCTTCCACCCGTAGCGCTTCGCCAGGTCCTTGCCGATCAGTGCGCCACACGGGTCCGCCTCGAAGGCCGCCACCTGCTGCGGAGCCACGACGAGCTCGTCGAAGACGCGCATGAAGGACGGCGGATCCACGAAGGCCGAGCCGAAGAAGTCGCGCTGGGACTCGCCATACCGCCCGCCGAAGAAGCCGTAGAAGGTGATGTCGTCCACCCCCGGCACCGTGGAGATGCGCGGCAGGTACGACAGCGGCAGGTCCGCCGTGATGGAGGCCTTGGCGCGCGTGAAGAGCCGGTCCGCCTGCGCCGACTCCGCGCTCGAATAGAAGAGGTCCACCACCGTGCGCAGGAAGATGAAGGCCATCACCCCCACCGCTCCCGCCAGCACCGTGAGCGCCAGCCTCAACGGGTTGCGCAGCAGATCCTTCCACACGAGCCGCCCGAACGTCATTGCAGCAGCCCCTTCTCCAGGTGCCGCACCAGGTCCGCGCGCTCGGCCGCGTGCGGATCATGCGTCACCATGACGAGCGTCTTGTGCAGCTCGTGGTGCAGCACCTCGAAGAGGTCCAACACCTGCTCGGCCGACTTGCGGTCCAGGTCTCCCGTGGGCTCGTCCGCGATGAGCAGGTCCGGATCCGTGACGATGGCCCGGGCGATCGCCACCCGCTGCTGCTCGCCTCCGGACAGCTGCGGCGGCCGGTGCCCCATGCGGTGCCCCAGGCCCACCACCTCCAGCGCGGCCGCCACGTGCTCCCGGCGCTCGGCGCGCGAGAGCGGGGTGAGCAGCAGGGGCAGCTCCACGTTCTCCGCCGCCGTGAGCACCGGCAGCAGGTTGTACAGCTGGAAGACGAAGCCCACGTGGCCCGCGCGCCAGTCCGACAGCTCCTTGTCGTTCATCCGCGCCAGGTCCTGCCCTCCCACCTCCACCACCCCCGTGGTGGGCCGGTCCAACCCCGAGATGAGGTTGAGCAGCGTGGACTTGCCCGAGCCCGAGGGGCCCATGAAGGCCTCGAAGGTCCCCGCCTCGATGTCCAGGTCCACGTTCTCCAGCACGGGCACGACGATGTCGCCCCGCCGGTAGGCCTTGGACACCCCCCGCAGCCGGATGAGGGGAGACTTCGCTTCTTGTCCCGGCGCGGTGCTCATCCGCCCTCCGTCCGCACCTTCACCTTGCGTCCCGGACGCAGCGAGCCACTCGGCGACACCACCACCTGCGTCCCCGGCGCCGGCCCCTGGGCCAGCGCCACCTCGTCCCCCACCTTCTCCGCCACCTTCACCGGCTGGCGCTTCACCTTCCCGTCCTGCACCACCCACACCACGGACTCCCCACCGTTCTGCACCACCGCCGACGCCGGCACCCGCAGCGCCGTGCCCTGCTTCGCGAGCGCCGCCCGCGACACCTCCTCCTTCAGGAAGGCCACCCGCGCCCCCATGTCCGGCAGCACCCCCGGGGGAATCTCCTCGAACGCCACGTTCACGTCCGCCGTCGCCTTGGAGCGGTCGATGGCCGGCCGCACCGAGCGCACCTTCGCGACGAACGACTGGTCCGGGTACGCATCCAGGAAGACGAGCGCCGGCTGCCCCACCTCGATGCGCGGCAGCTGCTCCTCGCTGACCTCGGCCTCCACCTCGAGCGCCCCCAGGTCCACCAACTCCACGATGCCGCCGATGTTCTCCTGCTGGAGCGCGGCGGGCGCGAGCACCGCTCCCTCGTCCGCCAGCTTGCGCACCACCGTCCCCGCGAAGGGCGCTCGCACCACCGTATGGGACAGCTGCAGCTCCGCGGCCCGCACCGCCTCCCGCGCCGCCTCCAGTTGGGCCATCGCCGCCTGCTCCTCGGCGGATGACGCACTCGCGAGCGCCTGTGCTTCCTCCAGGCTCGCCCGGGTGACGACCTGGGCCTTCGCCAACTGCTCCGCCCGCGCCAGGTCACTGCGGGCCCGTATCGCCGTGGCCCTCGCGGCGGCGAGCCGCTGGCTGGCGGCCTGCAACTCCGCACGGCTCCGGGCCGCCATCACCCGCGCATCCCGGTCATCCAGGCGGGCGAGCACCTGTCCCTTCTCCACCGCGTCGCCCTCGTCCACCGCCACCTCCACCAACCGCCCCGCCACCTGCGGCGCGATGACGGAGCGGCGGCGCGAGGACACATAGCCAGCGGCGGACAGCTCGGTCTGCTGCTCGCCGGGACGGGCCTCGCGCACTTCGGCCACGCGCACGCTGGGGGCCCGGCCCACCACCGCCATCCCCACCACGAGGGCGAGCACCACGGCCAGCCCCACCCATAGCGGCCAGCGGCGCAGGAGCTTCCGCCGTGGGTGGGCCGTGCGGTCGATCTTGAGTGAAGCCAGTCTCTGGGCCTGGGCCTCCGCCATGCGCGTCTCCCCGTGCGTCATGAGCCCTCGGGAGAGAAGGTAGGTGGCGGGCCCGGGCGTGACCCGGTGGGCTGGCCGCCCGCGCCCTCCCCCACCAGGGAGCACGGCGCTTCCTCCAGGAGGCGGTGGGAACCACGGGCCAGGACCGTTGGGAGTGTTCATCTCAAGGGACCACGGACACACGCGGACAGAGGACCAAGATGATCGACCCCGGCGACATCCACGAGGGAATGACGGTGAAGGACAGGTATGGGCGGAAGCTCGGGACGGTGTCGAACGTCGGCGACACCCACTTCGAGCTGGGACAGGGCTCGCCCGCCCGCCGGGACTACATGGTGCACTTCCACCGCGTGGAGCGCGTCCAGGGCCGGGAAGTGTTCCTCGCGTCCGCGCCCACCACCGTGCCCCCCGAGGACTGACACCTCCCGGCGCCTGCCACCTTCTCAGGCCGGCTCCAGCGTCGGGTGCCTCCGGGCCCAGAAGAGCAGCACCGCCGCCGTGGCGGGAGCCAGCACGGCCACGCCCATGACGAGCCAGTCGCCGAGCCCTCGCGCGCGAGGGAGGTTGTAGAGGAGCGCCTCCAGGAAGGTGAGGCAGGCATCTCCGGTGATGAGGGAAGCCAGCAGCAGGGCGAGCCCGGAGCGCCAGCGGCGGATGAGGGAGAAGAGCCCCACCGTCAGCCCCACGTCGAAGAGCACCCAGCCCCACTGCACGAGCGGCGAGGGGAAGCGGTGGGCATTGACCGGCAGCGCGAGCAGCACCGTCCAGGGCACCAGCAGCACCGCGAGCAGCCACACGAGCAGCAGGGGCCGGCGCAGCAGCGTGGCCACGCCGAAGCGCGTGAGGCTCCCCCGGGCGAAGGCCGTCAGCGCGTCATACAGCGGCAGCGGCGAGGCATGCCGCGAGGGCCAGGCCAGGTGGATGCGGTGCCACGCATGCGGGCGCAGCCGGGCCTTGAAGGCGCGCAGGCCCTCGAAGTCATAGAGGGGCATGCCCACCACGCGGGCCGCGCGCAGCCAGCCGTCCACCTCGCCCGCCAGGGGCGCGAGCCCCAGCGTCACGTAGCCGCGCCCCTCCGCCGCCGCCGCGCGCATCACCGCGTCCACCAGCAGCTCCGCGGTGCCGTTGGGCGCCCGCGCGTCCCGCAGCAGGTGCTGCACCAGCCAGCCATTGCGCGCGTACACCGGCACCGCCGACAGGAAGGCCACCACCTCCCCGTCCCGCTCCGCCACGAAGGAGCGCCGCTCCTCGGTCCAGGCGAACGGGGAGAGCTGCACCAGGAAGCCCATGGGCGCCATCCGCCGCGCCCTCAGCCAGCGCTCCATCAGCCCGTCCACCCCCGCCCGCACCGGGTGCGCCACGTCCTTCAGCTCGGAGGGCGTCACCTCACGCACCCGCACGCCCTTGGCCCGCGCCCGGCGCAGCTGCTCGCGCAGGCTCCGGCTCTCGCGCACGCTCAGCTCCCACCGCCTCGGGTCCCACACCGGCTGCTCGCCGATGGTCAGCCCCTTCAACGGGGCCGCGTCCAGCATGCGCTGCTCGGTGGCGAAGAAGCACAGCCGCCGGCCCGCCGCGGCCGCGTGCGCCTCGAAGCGCCGGGCCACCTCGCCCAGGCGCTCGGGCGGAGCGATGGGAGCACCCGCCACCACCCACGCCCCGCCCGTGTCCACGTACGCCACGCACGCGTCGTCCCCGTCGAACCAGTACGAGTACCCCGGCTCCAGCACCTGGAAGGACGTGGCGTTCCACCCATGGCGCTTGAGCAGCTCGAGGACCCGCGCGTGCTCCGTGTCCATGACTGCCCTCATGCCGGAGTAGGGACCCCGGGCCGCGGGCCGCCTCCAATGCCCTGCTCGTGCTGATGCGCCTCCTCCAGCCGGCGGCGGTGCGCGGCCAGCAGATCGCTCCGCGTGAGGATGCCCACCACCTTCCACGGCTCCCCGCGCTTCACCACCGGCAGCCGGCCCACGTCCTCGCGCACCATGTGGTCCGCCGCCTCGCGCAGGGTGCTGTCCTCGAAGACGACCGCCGGCGGCTTGCGGATGAGCTCCCGCACGCGCCGGCCCGCCACCCCCTCGCCCTCCAGCAGCTCGCGCCGGGTGACGACGCCCACCAGCCGCCCCACGCCGTCCACCACCGGGAAGCCCTGGTGCCGGGTGCCCGCGCCCCCCTCGGCCAGCCACGTCCGCGCCTGGGCCACGGTGTCCTCGGCCACGAGCGTCACCACCGGCCGCAGCCCGTGCGCCGCCACCAGCGTGTTGGCGAGCACGTCCGCCTCGTACTCCATGGGCACCCGCGCCCCGCGCCGCGCCAGCTTCTCCGTCATGATGGAGTGGCGCATGAGCAGCGACGAGACGAGGTACGCCGCCGCACAGCCGCCCAGCAGCGGCAACAGGCCCATGGGCTGGCGCGTCGTCTCGAAGGCGAACACCACCGAGGTCAGCAGTGCACGCGAGGCCCCGGCGAACATGGCCGCCATGCCCACCAGCGCCGCGATGCGCACGTCCACGCCCAGCCCCGGCCCCCCCCACACCGCCAGCGCCCCCAGCGCCGAGCCCACCCCGCCGCCGATGGTGAAGAGCGGCGCCAGCGTTCCGCCCGAGGTGCCGCTGCCCAGCGCGATGGACCAGGAGGTGAATTTCAACAGGCAGAAGACGAGCGCCGCCGTGCTCACCAGGCGGCCGGAGATGATGTCCTCGATGTTGGAGTACCCCACGCCCAGGGTGCGCGGCTCGAACCAGCCCACCGCGCCCACGGCGAGCGCCCCGAGCGCCGGCCACCACATCCAATGCAGGGGCAGCTTCTCGAAGGCGTCCTCGATGCGGTAGACGACCCGCGTGGCCACCACCGACGCCACGCCGACGAGCGCCCCCATGCCGATGTAGAAGGCCAGCGCGCCCCCGCCCGGCGCCGCCACGTCCGGCATGGCGAAGGCCGGTGCGCCTCCCACGAAGGCCATGCGCACCGCCGTGGCCGTGCTCGTGGCCAGCGCCACCGGGATGACCGAGCGCGGGCGGAACTCGAAGAGCAGCAGCTCGATGGCCAGCAGCACCGCGGACACGGGCGCGCCGAAGGTGGCCGCCATGCCCGCTCCCGCGCCCGCCGCCAGCAGCACCTTGCGCTCGTCCGCCGTCACCTTCAGCACCTGTCCCAGCAGCGAGCCCAGCGCCCCGCCCGTGGCGATGATGGGGCCCTCGGCGCCGAACGGCCCGCCCGTGCCGATGGACACCGCCGCCGACACCGGCTTGAGGAAGGTGATGCGCGGCGGAATCCGGCTGCGGTTGAGCAGCACCTGCTCCATGGCCTCGGGGATGCCGTGGCCCCGGATGGCCTTGGAGCCGTAGCGCGCCATCACCCCCACCACCAGCGCGCCCACCACCGGAATGACGAGCACCCACGGCCCCAGCGTGTTGTCCGCCGGAGACACCTCGTGGAAGGACAGCCGCCCGAAGAAGGCCAGGTTGGTGATGAACGCGATGAGCCTCCCAAGCACCTGCGCCACCAGCCCCGCGGCCACGGCCAGCAGGATGCACAGGGCGCTGATGAACACCAGCCGCCCGTCCACCGGCTGCGCGGACAGCGGCGCGCGCGGCTCGTTCTCCAGCGTGGGCCCCAGGGAGGGCGCCACCGGGAGGGACTCCCTGTCCCCGGTGCCCTCGGACACCGAGATGAGATCAGGCTTCTTCATGTTGTCGTTTCCCCTGGCGCCGCCGAGCGGGCGCCTCGTCCTCGAAGAAGAGCGGCGCGGCTTCCCCATCCAGCCCGAGCCCTCGCACCAGCGCGGAGAGTCCCCCGGCGAGCGCGGCCCGCTGGGCGGGCTCCAACTGGCGCAGCCCGGCGATGAGCTGCACCTGGGCCATGGGCGGCGCCGTGCGCAGCAGCTCCCGGCCCTCGGGCGTGAGCGACACCTCCACCCGCCGCCCGTCCTCCTCCGAGGGCCGGCGCGTCACCAGCCCCCGCTCGATGAGCCGGCTCACCACCACCGACACCGAGCTCTGGTGCGTCAAGGTCCGCTCGGCCAGCGCGTTGATGGAGCAGGGCCCCGCCTCGGCGAGCTGCTGCAGCACGAAGAGCTGCGCGCCACTGATGCCCACCCGCCCCTCGGACGCCCGGGCCGACACGCGCAACAAGCGCACGATGCGCCGGATGGCGTCCATGACCGTCCGCACGTCCTCCGTCTCCACCGGAGGCGTCCCCGGGCGCGCACGCCGATTTGTATGGGAACCCATATATCTTCTCGAATACGCCCCGCCGGGCCCGGCCGCAAGTCCTCCTCGTGCCATGGCCGCTCCTGGGGGAGGCGAGCGAGTCTCCCAGGACACACATCTGCACGCGGAGTGCGTGTGACAGGGCAGGCGCGGGCGCGGTACACCAGGGACTCCCTTTCCTCTCCAGGAGCGAGTGGGTTGACACCTCGAACTACCTTCTCCCGCCCGGGCCTGCTCGGGTTCGCCCTCGGGGCACTGGGCACCCTGTTGGGTTCCTCCCAGGCCCATGCCTTCAACCATGCCGGCAACGCGCGGCTGCTCGCCTCCGACGAGGCCGCCGCCATCAAGAAGCCCGTGCTCGGCCTGCAGCGCTCGGCGGTACCGCTGGCGTTCGGCTTCGCGCTGGACACCTCCGTCCTCGCCGACGCCGCGCTCGCCCCCAACCTGGGCATCCGCTGGGGCCTGGAAGCCGGGCCCCACCGCTTCGTCGTCGGCGCGCGCTACACGAAGTTCCTGGGCAGCCAGATTCTCTCGGACTTCGTCTCCTCGCAGCAGGAGGCGGTGAAGAACCTCGAAATCAACTTCGAGGGCCCCAGCGCCTACGCGCTCTACGGCCTGCAGCTGGGCCCGGTGCTGGTGCAGGGCGAGGTGCGGCACTGGCGCTACCAGACGGCCACCACCACGGCCACGGGCGCGCTGGTGGTCAACTTCGCGGGCAACTGGTCCGTGGTGGGTGAGTTCGGCGTGCGCCTCCAGGAGGGCTTCCCCCTGCGCGGCGCGGCCGGCCTGCGCTACGCGGGAGAGAACTTCGGCTTCTCGCTCGGCGCCGCCTACGTGGACGTGAACGAGCCGCTGGTGCCCGTCAACGAAGGCCGCTTCCCCATCCTCCCCACGTTGGACCTGTCCTGGACCTTCCGATGAAACGCTCCCTGCTCGCCCTGCTCTGCCCGCTGCTGCTCACCGCGTGCTCCGCCGAGCTCGCCGTGGACACGCCGCCCCAGTCGGTCGCCATCCCCATCACCTCGGTGGCCAAGGCCATCCACGTCGAGGTGGCCGTGGACATGCCCGAGGAGACGCAGAACCTCGACGTCAACGTGAAGGAGATCTCCGCCGACCTCACGGTCATCAACCCCTCCAAGACGTTCACGCTGAGGTCCACCGCGCGGCTGTCCCTCACCGGCACCGCCACGCCGGATGCGCCCAAGTTCTACAGCGACAGCACCCTGCCCTCGTACTACGACACGGCCGAGGAGCTGCTGCCCCAGCAGGACTTCGCGCCGGGCTCGAGCACGCCGGTGCACACCGATTCGCCCACGCTGCGCAACGCCATCGGCAAGGTGCGCATCTGGGTCATCGTCAGCAACACGGTGACGGACGCGGGCCTCGGCAATCCGCTGGAGCTGCCGCTGCAGCTGCAGCTGAAGGACATTGTCCTGCACGCCACGGTCTCCAAGCCCTTCGAGGGCCTGGAGGGCATGCTGGGGCCCAGCGGTCTGTAAGGGAAGTGCGAGAGCCGGGCCCGAGACCCGCCCGGACCCGGCTCTCCGCGGTGACGACAGGTGCTTTCCTAGCGCACCGGTCTGACAAGTCCCGGCGGCCCGGGTAGGCTCCGGGGACGGTGCTTCCGCTCACGTTTCCCGTCCTCGCCGCCGCCTCGTCCCTCGTCGTCGCCCAGGCCCCCGCCCCCGGAGCGGCCCAGGCGGACCTCGCCCGTGCCCGCGAGCTCGCCGGTGCCCTGCGCTACGAGGAGGCCGTCGTCGAATACCAGCGCTACCTCGGCCACCCGGACCGGCCCGCCGCCGAGCGCGCCCAGGCCCTGCTGGAGCTCGGCTTCATCCACCTGCTGCTCGAGGACACGGTGAACGCCGAGCAGCGCACCACCGAGGCCCTGGAGCTGGACGCCTGGGTGCGGCCTCCCCCCGACGCCCCGCAGAAGCAGAAGGACTTGCTGGAGCGGGTACGCGCGACGCTCGCGGCCCGGCCGAAGCTGGAGGTGCTGCCGCGCGAGGACGCGGGCCGGCCGCAGTTGGTGCGCGCCAGCCTGAAGGACCCGAGGGCCCGGGCCAACGAGGTGCTGCTGCGCCACGCTCCCGTCCCCGGAGGCCCCTACCGCGCCACGCCCATGGTGTGCCAGCAGGACACGTGCGAGGGCGAGCTGCCCGTGCCCCCCCGCGCGACGTCCTTCACGGCCTGGTACTTCGTCGAGGCGCTCGACAGCCAGGGCAACACGGTGGCGCGGGCGGCCAACCCGCTGGCGCCGCTGCAGCTCTCGGTCATCGAGCAGAAGGCCTGGTACGAGAGCCCGTGGGTCTACGCGGGCGGCGCGGCGCTGGTGGTGGGCGCGGCCACGGTCTTCTTCATCGCGTCCGACCCGAGGAAGTAGGCCGCCGGGGCGCGGGGAGCGCGAGCGAGCGGTACACCTTCGACTCGGAGAAGGTGGGGATGCCGGTGGGGCGCTGGCTCCACCAGTTCATCACCAGCGTCACGCGCAGGCGCGAGGTGCCCGGCAGCTTCCCGTTGGGAATCTGGTTGTGGGCATCCAGCACGCCGTGGGTGAGATCTCCCCGGAAGTAGACGAAGCGGTTGGGCCGGGGCGCCGCCAGGTCGAAGGCATCCGTGTCGGGAGCGAGGGACGGGTTGTCCTCACAGGGCAGGGCCTTGGTCACCGCGAGCGCACCGCCGCGGACGCTGTTCATGAAGAGCAGGGAGGTGAAGCGCGGGTGGACGAGCGGGCCGCCGCGCAGGGCGAGCTTCTCGTCCCGGTCCTGGTGGAAGTCCACCTGCACGTCGGTGGTGCGCATGCGGGAGAACCACCACTCGACGCCCGCGAGGCCCCGGCGCAGGGGCACGCGCGGACGCAGGGAGAGGATGACCTGCTCGACGATGTTGGTGGGCTCGCCGAGGTCGAACCAGAAGGTGGTCTGGTACGTCTGACGGAGACGCTCGGTGCCGAGGGCGCGGATCTTGCGCCACAGGCGGGAGAAGTCCGCGTCGGGCAGGGCGTGGTCCTGGATGTGGACGAGGGGAGCACGGGGCGGCATGGCGCGACTCTATGCCAGCCCGGGCCGCCCTCGCCGTCTCAGCGCACTTCGAGCGCCTTCAGGTTCCGTTGCAGTCCGGAGATCATCAGGAGCAGCGCATCATTGTTGCGGTCGATCCGATCATGCATCTGCCGGATTCCGAGCTGCAGTTCCGTCCGGGCGGACTCGACTTCCGAGCCCAGGTCCTTCCGAGCCTGCTGGACCTCCTCACGGTACTGCTGGACCTCCTGACGAAGCTGTTTGGCCTCGTCACGCGTGCCCGTGAACTCGAGCCCCAGACGTTGCAGCCAGTCATACTGCTTGTCCATCCGGCCTTCCATCTGGTCCATCCGGCCTTCCATCTGGCCCATCCGGCCTTCCATCTGGCCCATGCGGCCTTCCATCTGGCCCATCCGGCCTTCCAACTGGTCCATCCGGCCTTCCAGCTTGTCCATCCGGCCTTCCAGCTTGTCCACCCGAGCTTCCAACCGGTCCATCCGGTCTCGCAGCTCCTTCACCTCAGCGCGCAGTTCCTTCACTTCCGCGCGCAGCTCATTCACCTCCGTGCGCAGTTGCTTCACCTCCCCGCGCAGCTCATTCACCTCCGCGCGCAGCTCCGTCACCTGCCCACTCAGGACCTTCACCTGCTCGCTCAGGCCCTGGACGGCCTGCAGCACCTGACCCAACACGTCACCACCCACCGACTCGGCCATTGAGACGACCTCCTCGCCCTCCGGGCGTTCCGTGAGCCCGAACCCTCTCGTGCCCACGACTCGAAAGGTAACATCTCCCCCTGACAGTGCCCAGTCTTTTTCTAACCTCTCAAGTAGGGCCACCTGCCCTACCTTTCGGGAGATTCGTGGGTCCCCGTGCTCGCGTCAGTACGCCCAGACGCCAATCACGAAGCCGTGCGTCACCCGGTGGTTGAGCCACAGCGTGAGGAGGGCCACGGTCCAGCGCAGCAGGGCCGGCCGGGAGGCCACCCAATCACCCAGCCAGAACAACATGGGGAAGAGCACCGCGCCGAAGCGGAACGCGTTGTGGAAGTCGCCCTGCGGCAGCATCACCGCCACCGACAGCACCCCGTAGAGGAACAGCGGCCGGCTCCGGCGGAACAACGCCACCGAGGCCACCAGCACCAGCGCGCAGAGGATGCCTCGCAGGAGCGGCCACCCGCGCGCCACCTGCCAGGGATTGCCGTACCAGAGCGTGCGCAGTGCTTCCCACGCGGAGCCGGCATGGCTCCAACTCTCCTGGGCATGCAGGTGCGCGAGGGGGTCTCCCGAGGAGAGCCACTCGAACACCATCAACCCGCCGTACGCCGCGAGCGACAGGGCGCCGAGGCCCGCGAACCGGACGAGCTTCCGTCCCGGCTCCGCCCGCTCCGCCAGCAGCAGGGCCGCCACCACCGCCACGAACACGCCCTGGTTGCGCGTCAGCACGCACAGCCCCGCGAACAGCGCCGTCCACCCGAACCGGCCCGTCCAGGCCGAGGCGAGCGCACCGAAGGACAGCAGCAGGAACAGCGCCTCCGTGTGGTGCGAGTGCAGGGCGAAGCTGGCCGGGCTGAAGAGGAAGAAGAACCACCCCCACACGGTGCGGGGCGCGAGCGGGGACGCCGTCTCCCGCGACGCATCCCACCGCCCCACCCAGACGACGAAGGCCAGCAGCAGGGCCGTGGACAGCACACACCCCAGAACCTGCGGCGGCACCGCGCCCCCGAGCAGCGCGTACACGGGCCGCACCACCGCCAGGGGATAGAGCGGCAGGAACGCCCACAGCGGCGAGACATAGCCCTGCGTGACGAGGGTGTCGTAGTGGGCCGAGTCCCAGCGCTCGAGCCCCTGGAGCAACGGAAAGCCCCGGTGGAACGCGGTCCACGCCCACAGGACGAAGTGGTGCACCAGCATGAGCGCGGAGAGCCCCAGCGCGACCCGGAGCCCCGGACGCGGGCTCACGACGGACTGCTCGCGGCCTCGGGCTCGGCGTCCCCGGGCAGGGGCTGACGGGCCGCGTCCTCCAGGTGGTCCACCCGCCGCAGCTCGGGGAAGGCCCAGGCCCACAGCGCCACCACCACCAGCGTCCCCACCGCACCCGCAACCACCGCGGGCACCGCGCCCACGTGCTCGGCGAAGGCTCCCGCGCGGAACTCGCCCAGCTCGTTGGAGGCGCCCACGCACATCATGTTCACCGCGCCCACGCGGCCCCGCATCTCATCCGGCGTGGCCATCAGCTCCAGCGTGCTGCGCACCACCACGCTCACCATGTCCGCGGCCCCCGCCACCGCCAGCGCCAGCACGGACAGCGGCAACGAGCGGCTCACCCCGAAGACGAGCGTGGCCGCGCCGAAGACAGCCACCGAGACGAACATCTTCCACCCGGCCCGGCCTCCCAGCGGACGCACGGCGAGCACCACCGCCACGAGCGCCGCGCCCACCGCCGACGCACTGCGCAGCAGCCCCAGGCCCCACGGCCCGGTGTGCAGCACGTCTTTCGCGTACATGGGCAGCAGCGCCACCGCTCCGCCCAGCAGCACCGCGAACAGGTCCAGGGTGATGCTGCCCAACAACAGCCGCTGCCGGCGCACGAAGCGGAACCCCGCCAGGAGCGTGGACACGGAGAACGCCTCGGTGGAGGCGCGGCCCGTCCTCACCTTCAGGGAGAGGATCCACACCACGGTGAGCGCGCACAGGGCGGCCGAGCCGATATAGGAGCCCGTGGCGCCCGCCCACGCGTAGAGGACACCGCCCACGGCGGGGCCGGCGATGGTGGCCACCTGCCACGTGGTGGAGTTGACGGCGATGGCGCGCGAGAGGTCCTCGGTGGGCACCAGGTGGGCGGTGATGGCCGAGCCCGCGGGCGAGTAGAAGGCGCGCGCGGTGCCGAAGAGCACCAGCACCCCGTAGACGAAGCGCACGTCCTGGATGTGGCCCAGCGAGAAGGTGAGCAGCAACAGGCTGCACAGCAGCATGACGCCCTGGCACACCGCGAGGATGAGGCGCCGGTCCACGCGGTCCGCCACCTGTCCGCCGATGAGGCTGAAGGCGAGGAAGGGCAGGAACTGCGCCAGCCCCGTGTAGCCCAGGGCCAGGGCGCTGCCCGTCAGCTCGTACACCTGCCAGCCGATGGCCACCGATTCGATCTGCACGGCGAGCACCGCGCACAGGCGTGCCAGCTGGTAGAGGCGGAAGTCGCGGTGGCGGAAGACGGACGGAGCGGCGGCTGGAGAAGACATGCTGGAGGGCGGCTCTAACGCACCCCCCGCGCTCCCGCCAGCAACACCGTGAGCAGGCGGACTGGGGAGCGGAAGGTCCGCTCATGGAGCGGGCGGGCGCCGTTCCAGGTGGATGGCGGCCACGGTGGCTCCCTCGTCGCTCCGCAGCATCAGCAGCCCGGGCTCCTCCAGCCAGAGCGTCTCGTCCCGGGCCAGCGGCTCTCCGGGGAGCGTCGCCCGGCCCTCCAGGACGTGGAGCAACACGGTCCCGGTGCCCGAGAGCGTCCGGGTTTGCCCCGGGGCCAGCCGCACCACCTCGAGCGAACCGTGCGCCAGGGCCCGGTCCACCATGAGGTTGAAGTCCCGCACCGGCCCGCCGAGCAACCGGCACTGGATTGCCGCCTCGCCCGGAAACTCGAACGGCCGCAGGCGCTGGTCGAGCACCACCTCGCGCGTCCCATCGACGGTCAGCGACACTCCCGCGCCCTCGAGGATCATCAGGGTCCGATCCACGCCCGGGAACACGGAGAAGGGCCCGGAGGCCCCCACGGTGGCGATCGACACGCGCGCCAGGAAGCGGGCCGGGTCGGAGGGATGTGGCAGCTTCCACAGCTCGCGCGTCACCCCACCCCCGTTCTTCCAGGGCATGTCGCGGTAGTCGTCGGGTCCGAGTCGTCTCATCCCCATTCTCCCTGGGCCAGTCCCGGCATGGGCCGACAGGCTGGAGGGTTGCAGGCGCACTCCTCCTGAGCCCACCTCTTGGTCAGGGTGCGCGGCAAGCGCAGTCGCTTCGTCTCCTCCACCATGTTGGCCCTCTTTTCCCTCATCCAGCGTGCTCGGTAACAAGAAGCCGCCCCGGCGCCCGTCATTCATTCCGGAACCACTCCGCCGGAATACCCAACGCCGCGAGAATCCGCTCTGGTGCACGCTCTCCCTTGATTTCGCCAACAACCCGAAGCCGCGGAAACTCATCAGGCGGCTGGGCGAACTCTTCAATGCCCTCACCCCCTCGCCTCACGGTCACAAAAAACTCGTCCAGGTCCGGCGAGGCCATCACCGCGTACACGGTCGCGTGGGGAATCCGTTCCGACACGGTGATGTCGGCGAACCCTATATTGCCGGTGCTGCTGGAAATGAGGAGCCCTCGCGGCGTGTCCTCAAGCCGGTAGTGTCCGGGAGGAAATGGGTCGTCGGCCTCCTCCAGAACGCGGTGCGCCTCC